>NZ_JBQGXD010000002.1:0-132392 GCF_052061655.1 Phytobacter diazotrophicus
TTTTACCCGCCATTTCACACATCTCAAAAACAATCACGTCAGACCTAAAGACAGAAAGTTGTTACTGACCACCATCCTGGGCCGATGGTATCAACCTTGGACTGACGAAATAGCCGAATCCTATCCGGGAACGACCAAATCGTCACTCGAGGGCATTCAGGCCTGGTACATCAGGGATGAAACCTCTTCAGCTGCGCTGGCCGAGTTGGTCAATGCCCAGAAAAAACGCCCTCTGGCGGCATTCTGGGGCGATGGAACAACCTCATCATCTGATGAACAGTTTTCGGGTGGGGAGTCACGGGCGTTATGCTGGTCAGGTCAATCTTAAAATACGGTCAGAATCCAGGCGTGCAGATTTATACGCATATTTCGGACCAATACAGCCCGTTTTACACCAAAGTTATCAGCCGCGTGCGGGATTCAGACACACGTACTTGATGGTCTGCTGTACCACGAAACTGATACTGGAAGTGCCAGAGCATTACACACCGACACGGGCGGCTTCACTGAGCATGTTTTTGCGCTAATGCATCTGCTCGGATTCGCTTTTGCGCCAAGGATCCGAGAATATCATGACAAACGGCTGTTTATTCATGGAAAAGCTGAGTTGTATCAGGGGCTTTACAGTCAATCATCTCGACAACCAGCCTGAATCTAAAGGAAATTGAAACCCACTGGCATGAGGTGCTGCGTCTGGCAAGTTCTATAAAGCAGGGAACGGTAACAGCATCACTGATGATGAAAAAGCTGGCAAGCTATCCGGAACAGAATGGTCTGGCAAAGGCGCTGAGAGAGATTGGCCGCATGGAAAGGTCATTGTTTATGCTGGACTGGTTCAGGGATGCTTTACTGCGTCGACGGGTACAGGCGGGGCTGGATAAAGGTGAGGCTCGCAATGCCCTTGCGCGAGCAGTCTTTATGCATCGGCTGGGTGAAATCGAGAGGAGATCAGGGAGCTGGAGAATCCGGAGCTATCGAGCCA
Source organism: Phytobacter diazotrophicus (assembly GCF_052061655.1). Taxonomy (NCBI): domain Bacteria; kingdom Pseudomonadati; phylum Pseudomonadota; class Gammaproteobacteria; order Enterobacterales; family Enterobacteriaceae; genus Phytobacter; species Phytobacter diazotrophicus. Next base: position 983 of record NZ_JBQGXD010000002.1, read on the forward strand.
GCGGTATGACGTTGCTGACTGCGGCGATCTCACTGTGGAATACGGTATATATAGAAAGAGCGATAAGATTCTTTGAGACGAAAAGGAATACCGATTAATGAGCAACTGATTACCCATCTGTCACCACTGGGATGGGAACATATCAACCTGAGCGGGGATTACATCTGGAGAACGAACCTCAAACTGGGACAGGGTAAATACCCGCGCATTACGCTCAGTGAATAAGTGATGTGTACAAAAAACAGGCTTAGCGTAGGATAATTTCCGTTTTCCAAGCGGACCCCTTACAGCTCGATAATGACAAATACAAATACACCATCCGGTTCATTGAACTGGCCATACAATGACGGCAGCTCGAGGGAATGGACCACGCAGATGTTTGTGGTTTACATAACGATGTGATTTTCTATGAAGCCATGTTCCACCTGTTCAGCGAAACAGGTCGTACAGCGCATCAGCAGGGTACGGTTATGAAACGCTGCAGAGAGATTGAGGAAAATGAGTATACCTCCCCCTGTTCAGCCAGTCGTTATATCTGACCCACTGCAGAGAGCCCGGAGCAGATAAGCTGAGTGAATATGCTGCGCCGTCGTTGCCATTGCTAAAAGGCCGCGTACGCAGCCAGTGTTTATTGGTTAGGTCTTTCCGGCAGGATTTTGATGATGATTGCTACAACCAGCACCGACAGGCTAATTGCAATAATGCGTTGGTGCCAAGTTTGCGTAATGAAAGAACCAGTAGCAGCATAAGAAGAAAAGCAATCCCCCCATGATTGCAACTGCAACTCAAGCAACGAATCGAATATTCGTCGCCCTATACTCAGCTTTGGTGGCTCATTTCGTTGTTACATGTCGTTCACTCTCTACCATGTCAAGAGGATCTGTTCAAACGTTTCCTGCCCCTGCGTCCGCCTGACGTGCAGTGCTTCAAGGAAAGAATTCAGAAACGGTTTGGAAGACGGTTGCCAACAGGGTCGCTCGGAGTGGTTGACGGATAACGATTTAGCCTACAGGACTCCTGCAAGAATTCTACCTGGGCACGATAGTGCATAGCCATGCATTTCGTTAAAATTCATCAGGTGCGTTTCCGGTAGTTTTCGGGGTTTTGAGTTGACTCTTTTACTCTAAAAACACGGAAACGGCGCGAATCCCTTTCCATTCGGCATAAAATGACGCGTTATGGCAAATCGGCCTGGTATTCCTCTTTGATGCTTTTCAGAAAGAGGTGGCCAGATTCTGATACGCGGTAGTAATCCATTCCGGATGGGTTTCCGCTTGGGACAGTATGTACCAGTACAGGGCTTTAGAAAGATTATCGACAAGCCTCGCAACGTTACCAACACCCTCCATTTTTCTGCTGGTCATCGCCCGGTCCAGGTTGTACCAGGTCCAGTTAACGTCCTCTCTGGAGGCCAGAAGTTTCAGGATATTAGGTTCTTGTTTGTTTACCGTAGTGGTGCATCAGGATGATAGAGGTCTTCTACCTCACCTTTTAACTTGTAATCTTCAAGAGTAGCGGTGTGGGTATGTTTCCACAACTCATGGGCTTAGAGATTATCTCCAGGAGCGCCGGTTACCCATCCTAAATTACAATAACGCTAATATTCACGACATTCATCAGTATAGTAATTTAAATCTACTTGTTCATGGGGGATTTCTCCATCGGCTATCTTTTTTAGCCTGTTAATCATGAACTCATTTCACCGGTCTTCACCAAATCGTGACGTGTGTTTCTCAACAATTGCTATACCTTGGTCGGGTGATATTCACGCCATCCGTCGTCAGGTCTTCAATCGGGCCGCCCCGCTTTATCAGGATCGAATGGCCTGCCTGATACTGTGCCTCTAGCCCCGAATTGTTCCAGCTCTTCCAGCTCAGGAAAACGCATCCTTCCCCATCGTCAGCCCGGCCGCTACAAAACCACGGCGGTAATAAATAAACCTTTGTTATCCATGACCTGAGCATAACCTGCAGGCGCATCACCACCGAGCTGCTCTGCGGTCTTTTTGAACCCGTCGATATTGCCGTTATAAACACCACCCGCAGCGAGAAGCCGACCGGCGGATTTACTGTTAATGGTTTTTGCTGACTGAGCATGTTGCACCGGTACCGCAGGACAAACGGAATGAGCATGGCGTTTTAGTTGCTGACTAATGATGTAGTGGAGACGCAAGAATAAAGGGGGAGTGGAAGGCCATCCTGGATATTTCCTGATGATGTCAGCACACCAGTGACAGGGATAGCTGTTATGTTTTTTCTCAGCAGAACGACTTTCCCGGCTTTGATATCGGCCAGCACGTCGCTGTATGCCATCCATGGATGCTGATAGTGAAACGCATTGTACTGGTTAACAAAGGCGTTGTAGCCCTGGGGTGAGTCCAGGCGCCCGGGATATTCCGGTTTGGCAGAGCTGTGTCAGCCAGGTAATGCGCTGCCGTCTCCGGATGAATAATGTGGATGATATCCTCCAGATAGATGTCATCCACTGACCTTGCCTGACAGTGATGAAGCATGATGTTCCCTTTTTTCTCAGAAGTTATCCGTTCCATTATTGCGCATACGGTAAAATTGACAATTCACACGCATCCGAGTCAGGTAACAACTTTTAGGCGAGACAGGAGCGCGAGCTGTGCGCAGCGCGACCCTGAATGTGCCGCAGGCACATGCCGGCGGCGATCATGCTGAATACGGCACTGATCTGGAATCCGCCGGAGGGAGCCCGGCGAAGCCGGCTTCATGATAGATAATGGCTATTAACCCCCTCACCCTGCTAAGCCATAACCCGCTGAAAGCAACTGAGGAGCTTCTGTGCGCGGTCGGAGTGGTCACGTCAAGGCCAAAGGCCGCTGACGGGGCGTATCTCCGCGTGTGAGGCGTTTACGCGAAGCTCCGAGCGTGTTTGATGCGTGGTGTGTCCGCGATAATTCTTAAAGCGGTACAGATTTAGTTACATCATCCCTTTTAAAGCGGCGTTGTTCCGGGCCTCTGGCCCGGGGCGGGGCTATCTTTTCAGGGCTGGAGACGCGCTGAGATTCCGGCATTTAGCACTGACGGGAACCGCCGCTTGCGGTGGGGGGTGCATCAATTCTGAGCAGCGTGGCCGCAGGACACTGCAAGCGAAGGCATATTCACTGAGCCCAAGGCTCTTAACATTAAAGGATCTGTATTGAAGTAAGAAAAGGTTCACTACGCATGTATAAGCTTCTGATTGCATAGATAAATGAAAACCAGTTGCATCTATATGTGGATAACGTAAATAAATGATCGGCGGGAAGGATAAAGGATCGCATTTCTGGCCAGATGCGGAGGGTGGGTTGTTCAGAAAACATCCAGTGATTTTCTGCAGACGTGCAGAATCCGCCGCAGTTAAGCGGAGGATGTCAGAGAACAGGTGTTATTCCTGCTGTCGGGCGACCTTTCGGATACAGGCCAGACGCTGGTTCAGGAGTTTCTGGAAGCCAGCCATGGTAATTCCCTCATGCTGCCCCTGCCTCATTTCGTGCTGGAGCTGGAGGGCTATCTGATGGCTTAGCGTCGCGTGGTACTTTTCTCAGCGATGCGGGCAATTTTTTGCTTACGCCGGATATCCTGCGCGGTCTTGCGCTTCTGCCAGGTAATTTCTACCAGTTTTTCACGCTGAAGACGGGCAGCTTCGGATTTAGTGAGAGGCTTCTGCCCCTTCCTGCTAAGCCCCATATTCATCCAGGCCAGTTGCTGGTTACGGGCTTTGTGCCAGAGCAGCTGGGCAGAACTCCCGACCATGTCAAAAAAGCGGTGGGGGTTAACGCGATGTCCACCGGGAAGTGATGCCCGGGTGACTTTATCCCACAGGAGCTTATAGGGTGATCAGGCCATATGCCGCCAGTTCCTGAGCTGCGCGCGTCGCACGGGTGATCGAGGTATTACCCGCCTTCGAGCAGGTTGAAAGGCCGGCTTCATGAGCCGACGTGGTAAAGCTGACAGGAATAGTGCCGCTGATGATATTGAGATGGTACACCATTAGGCATGGACCAAGGAGCATTGATGGCACAGGGCACGGTGCTTGTTGAAATGACGAACGCGCACCATTAACTTGCTGGTTTTATGGTGACAGGCATCATCGTCGTAAAACCCCACCCAACGGGAAACGTCCGCCGCGGATACTTTTTGAATCAGGGTTTTGTTAAAACACCGGTAGTTTCTGCTTATGGTGCACCGGCCGGCTGAATGCCGCTGTCAGATGGCCACATAGCACTGTCTGACGTGTGGATGTAATTCTTTAGTTCACCGGGCCCTCTATCTCTTATGGCGGTGTCTGGTCTTGTGCTAGTGGTGCATGCGTTATAATCCTTCACAGGCAAAGCGCCCTGCTTTCTACCCTGATCTGTAAAGATTCCGCCAAGTTTACTAGACAGAGTTCAGGAGGATTTTCATCAGGCTCTGGCAAGTCTGCCGTCCCCTGCTCCCGGGCGTTTTTTCGGATACGCCCTATCCTGATAATCCTTAATCCCGTCACCCGTTGCGCGTATACCGGCGGCGACTCTCGATACCGTCCTTATCCTGATTGAGTTGTCCCACCACAAGAACGCGTGGGATCAGCCGGGTAACCGATTTGAGATAAGTCAGGCATCTGAATTTCTTACATGCAAAACCCCACCACAAGGTTGCTTGTATGTCACTGATTTGTACCCAAAACGGCCAGCAATTTTTCTAGTTTTTGATAGAATCAATGGCCAAGAAGAGCGTTACTTGAGTTACTAAGTATTAATGCAACTCAGAAACAATCGGTGACAGCTTGCTCAATCTTACAGATAAGTCTCCCCTTGGCATTCGAGCTCTAACTTGTTGCTTTTTAAATTGATTTTATATTAACTTAGTATAAGTTATTTCAACAGTGTATGGTAGATATGAACTAAAGTCACTAAATCTACATTAATGTATGTTTATATCTAGTTATTCACGAATTGCCTATTGATAGCTTGTTCAGAATTAAAAAAACCATTTTTTAAAAATGTTGTTTTCGAATAAGAGGATTTTTAATAAAAGGAAATGTACTTGGTGACATTCGTGCAGAGCATGATTCTAACATGCTTGAATCATCATTTTGGCAAACTACTGACTACAAAGACACTACTAGAATCTTATGTAGAATCGATTGCATTGTTGTTGGTCGTCGAGGAACAGGTAGAAAGTGCATTGGTTCATATGCTATCGAAAACATTGGCGTAGTAAAACTTGAGAAACGCATGTCATGACAATATACGCCAATTGAAGAACAAATAATTGGTTTGAGAGATGTTATCACATTATTTGGCGATAAGTTTTATATTGCCACATTAAAGCAGGTAGCAAGCTTGCTTGGCGTTATGCGATATATATGGAAATCTTGTCAGAAATAGCATCACATTATAAAATGAAAAATGATTTAGATTATAATAGTATTGAGAATCATCTTTTGACATGGGGCCCTAAAAGGCAAAACATAAGCAGTAAAATTAGAAAAAAGATTATTTCAATACTTGATGAAAATAAAAATCAAAAACCTGCGACTAGAATTCTCTGAGTTATTAGATAAATTTGAATTGGATTTGATTTAAGAAGTGACTTTAGAAGCAATTAGTAAATCTAATCAGCAATTTATTATTTTTGCAGACAGGTTGGATGAAGGCTCTACACCAGATAATTTAGGTGTTGCTATAGTCTGAATAGTTTCATACAATCTGTAATAGATATACAAACAAAACTTTGATGAAAAAGTAATTGCATTTGCCTTTGTTAGGGATAATATACATAGAGCAATATCAAAAATCAATCCAGATTTTACAAGAAACATTGAAGGTCAAGTGTTACGTTTACACTGGGATGAATATAACTTATTTAATTTAGTTTGTAATAGAATGAAGAGCTTTGCATTCCAATCCACTTATAGAAAACAATACAAGAGTATGGAATGCTTTTACTGCTAATGAATTACAATCTACAACTTGGTTTCAAAGAAACTCTAAAAGTTAACTCTTTACCGTCCGCGCGTATATACTTGTGCTCTTGAATCATGCTTTTTTAAGAGCATTTACACAAAACAGAACAAAAATAGTTATAGAAGACATAGAGGCTACTGCTAACACTATTTCACAGAATAGGGCTTGAATGATATCTCCATAAAGAATATGGAGGAATAGTTTTTCCTGCATTAGACATTTTTCTACTAATGTATTTGCTAATAAACATGCTAACTTTAGTGTTAGTGAAGCATGTAAGCTCATTAAATCAGTTTTAAGATGATGAACAAATAAGCAACAAACCTAAACTTCAAGAGATATTCTTTTATTTGAGGATCCACTTCAAGTTATCCAGCACTTATACAGTGTTGGTTTTTTTGGATTATATAATGTTCAATCTTCATCATTTGTTTTTTGTCATGATGGTAAAGAGCCTGAAAAAGTTTTTACTCCACAATCTCAGGCTATTATTACATCCCTGTTATTGGCTTGCTCTAAGTGTACATGACTCAGACATTAAGTCTCTGAAACTGCTGAAGATATACATGATGAATATGACATTGGAGTAAGTTCTGCATCGGAAGAACAAAAGAAAACAAAGAATAGGCGCGTTGCTTCAAGAGTTAAGCGAGATACCAGAAGGGCTTTCTGGTGCTGTAGAATTTTGAAGCATGGGCATTAAAAACTATAAAAATCCTTTTTGCTACCAATCTTGCAAATATTGAATTGCATCCTAATCAAAAATGGATTACTCAGCAGAGAGATATTGTGGCAACTAACCTTGCTGAAAACTCAGTCTGGCAAAGAATACTTACTGATTATCAAACGAGGCAAGTGATTTTTGAAATTAAGAATTATAAAGAACTTGGCGCTGATGGAATATAGGCAGGTTAATTCATATTTATTTAAAGACTATGGAAAACTGGCATTCATTATAAATAGAGATCATACAGAGAACCTCGAAAAGCATAGAAGATTAACTTGGGTTAAAAGAGTTATATGATAATCATGGGAAGTTGGTTATTAAATTGCCATCGAAATTTCTCGAAAGACACCTCTCTAAAATGCGTAGCCCTCAAAAACATGATGAAGTTAATAAACAATTAAGTAAATTATTAGAAAATTTTTACATTCTCGTACATATTTAAGTAACAAATCAAGATGAATTTACCTTTCCTACGAAGGGGTTATCTATACCTTCTTCGTAATAAAAAATAGTAACAGTAATAATAATTGAGTTGTTATTTCAATATATCAGGCAGATATCGCCCCATTGGGCGCCAGACATTTACTATCGAGCGACTTCTTGATTGTGTAAACAAATTAATAAAGAGATGATTCGTGGAAGCAGTAGGGACCGAACTGACTTGGCTTCTTATAAAAGCAAAGATGGGCAAGTTTCCGGTGCAGCAGCAGCCGGATTTCTTGAGAATTCGCCGAATAATCATCTACTTTTCTTATTAAAATGTACCTTTGAAAAAGTAGAGATTCCTGAGTAGACTGGATGGCAGCATCCGGCCGCATTTTTCACGCAGCGCGCCGGCTCATTTTCTGGTTCCGGAACCTGACCCGTATGGCACATCACACCGACCCGCAGCCTGCTTCCCCGTCTGCCGGATGACAATCCCGGTGTGTCCCTGCTGCCGGTACTCCGCGGTGAACGGTGTCCACGGCGGTCAACCCGGCACAGGCCTATCTGTTGTCCCTGAACTCGGCGCGCAGTCGCCAGGACCATGGCCTCTTTTCTCAGGACACCGTCGCCCGCCTGCTCGGCGCCACGTCACTCGCCGACTGCAGGCTGGGGGGCGCTGCGCCGCCATCATGTGCTGGCGCTGGGCTGACATGCTGCGTGACGCCGGCCGGGCGGTGGCCACGGTGAACGCCTACCTGTCGGCCCTCAAGGGGGTGGCCGGCGAGGCCTGGATGCTGAAACTGATGGATGTCGAAAGTTACCAGCACATCCGCGCCGTGCGTCAGGTCCGGGGTAGTGCTCTGCCACGTGGGCGCGCGTTGCAGCGCGAAGAAATACGTGAATTGTTTGCGGTCTGCGAGGCGGATACCGGCAGTATTACAGGCGTACGTGATGCGGCCCTGCTGGCCATTATTCTCGGTTGCGGCCTGCGCCGTTCGGAGGCGGTGGCGCCTGAGTTATGGAAGATATTGAGCCTGCTGGCCGGGCATCTGAAAATGACCTGGAAAAGGCAACAAGGAACGGCTGGCCTATGCTTGCCGGACAGCGCCTTGGCAGCGGCTGCAGTTCTGGGTGGAGCAGGGTCCGGGGGGAGGCACCGGGCGGCCGCTGTTCCGCGAGCACTCCGCCGGCACGACGTGGTGACGGAGTGCCGGCTCACCGACCAGGCGGTGTACCATATCCTCCAGGTTCGCCAGCGTCAGGCCGGGCTGGAAAAATGTGCGCCTCACGACCTCAGAAGAACGTTGCGCGACGGCGATGTCTGGATAGACCGGCGAGGATTTAATTACCGTCAAGGACGCGATGGGGCACGCCAGCATCGACCATCCACGCCAGAAATATGACCGGCGTGGCGAGGAGCGACGAGGCGGGCGCGTGATAGCCTCGATATCATTGCCTGACGTGACCTCACTGTGTTCAAGACCGGATAGTCGAGCTCACGTAGCCAGATATCAACCTGACCAAACGCGTCCTGCTGCCACTGGTCTGCAGTACGCTCCCCGAGAGCCGCAGTTTCTTTCTACAAACTGTTTCACACTATGCCGGGCCGTAGCTTTCGTAATGTTTCAAATTTTTCATCGATAAAACGGTATCCGCTAACTGCACTGTCGTGATCAAGTAGCGGTCTGCATTCGCGGGCAAGGGCCACCGGTCCTTCCTGAGATAGTTGCGTATACAGTAATACACATCATAAGCATCTTTGTGCTTTTTCCTGCCGTTCAGGGCATGTCCTTTCATCAGCGAGCAGCGCCGGGATGGTACATACGGACATTCTTCACCATGTTATGAGCGCCGTCTGGCATCATACCTCTGAGTGTTATTTCCTCATTAAACTTTAAGGCTAGGTCGGTTCCGGATTCCAGCAATAACGGCAAAATTGGCAATCAGCCGGTTTCCCTGCATTTTTTTCGATAGCAACATTTCTGGGGCGCAAGAAATCGATGATAATATCAAATATCATTGCCACCATCACTGGCTTTGACCTTGCGTAATGAGCCTGAAAATTCCTCGTAATCCCCTCACGCTGCTCGTAACCATTTCGGAGACAGGCTTTCAACTAGCCCTGGCATATTCACCATCTGCCAGTGCCTTCTGAGTCCAGTCCGATATCTATATCTACGGTGCCGACATGCGGCATATCATCGTTATCCAGCAGCAGCCAGGGAACTGCTCCCACCTATTATTGCGGAATTTGCCGGCATCAACTGCCGAAGGATGTGCCCCATCTCTATCATTACGGAATCTTACGGCCTCTGTTGTGCGGTCTCGTCATAGTCCGCTGCTGATTATGTGGTTCTTTTATTCGCCATGTTTACCAGTCCATACCATTCATTACGCAGGTGATCTGCCGATTCCTGTCCCCGTTCTCCCTGACTTGAGAAGATCCAAGATAGGTCTGTACGACTCCAGTGGTATAAATCCCCAGCACCGGTTCAATTGCATCCTGGAAACATACCGCAATCACCAGGCATCGTGACGATGACATTTTCCCCTTTGGCTGCGGTAGTCAGGCCAAGTCCATCGATGAGTCTGCTAAGGCCCTTTTCATCAGCATAAAAATAATGCATGCCTGTTCTCCCGTACGGGGAAAGCCACTGCGCTGCGGAAAATGAAGCCAGAACCGCATATCCTTTGTCGTCATCGCAGCCGAGCAGCACGCGCAGGCGCTCCTCAAGTAACTTCCCGTGCAGAGGGGTGTAGTATTTTATGCGTTTTCCCGCCAGTGACCGATATTCCCTTTTCCATTCATCCAGCAGAGCGTCAGGTTTGCTCAGGAGCAGTCCGTCGTCATCATTACTTACGGCCCATTCTCTCTCCAGCAATTTTTTCCTGAACATTGCTGGCGTGACCAAGGCTGATATTCCCTTTTTCAGCCAGCTCTGTGACACGCCAAGCCCGCTGCCTTTCATTTCAACATCATTTCTCAGGTACTCCTTGCGCGGATTTGGGGCTGAATACTGACCTCAGGCCCCGTTTTTCAGCGGCCGGGATGCTGGGCACTTGATGACTTATATGATCCCACCAAACCTGAAAGAAGCGTTTCCTTGTTCATCCAGAAAAGGCAACATTCTGTTCTGCACAAAGCTGACGGCTCTCGGGTGACAGATGGGTGCCAGTGCCACCGCGGAGTAGGCCTGCCGTCGCGATCGTCGAGGTACATGTAAGCCTTCAACTGATGGATAGCCGAACGTATATTTTTGGGCTGGCCATTACTCTTGAATTCACAGATAAGTTCGTATGTTTTCTTCCATGAAGAAACATAAAGTATTCCATCAATTTCCCTGCCGTTGCGATATTCCCTCTTCCGACACATCGACATTGTCAATGATGGGCACCTGTTTTCAGAAATGTAACGAGAGAGGTAATAGCGGTTCGCTTCTGCACCTGAAATGTCTTTCATCATTAATCCAAATTTCATCAAACGTTGAAATATTTATATATAGTGAAATTGTCAAGTGCGTTCAGCAAGGACGAGGCCGTGATTACCGTTTAATTTCACTATTAGATAGATTTTCACTGTATGTTGAAATTAGCAGTTATAGTGGCAAAAATTAACAAGGAGCATTCCCGCCAGTTACGATATAACTGTAGGGTATTGATTAACGAAGATATGCAGCATTTGTCTATCAATGACATGCGCATTTGTCTATCAATGACATGCATAAATACGAATATTTCATTTGATGTGCATAAGCCAACAACCACAAAGACTACGTGCTCATGGACAAGAGCCCTTGTGACCTGCATCCCGCTCATTGATACAACATGATGCAAGCAATACCTTCCTTCGCTATGAGTACAATCGTGAACTTCCGCTTCACGCCCTGAGACATACGACAAGCTTCAGGTAAGGGCGAGTGTCGCGCTTCAAGAGCCAGCAAATACTTCGCTTCATCGTACTGGGTTCTGCTCTTCCAGCAGTGGTAAATGATCCTTATCCATTTGAAGGCCAGAGCCAGGATTGCGGATTGATGAGATTTTCCTTTTTCTCGCAACCCCTGATAATATAGTCTGGCCCAGTATGATGAGTTAACCGTCTTGGCAGCCCATTCGACAAAGGTTTGCCTGACGAACCTGGCACACAGCCATCGCCAGTGAACCCAGGATTTCTGGCCACTTCGTTCTGTCACCGGTGCAATACCTGTGTAGTTTTGAATTTCTTCAGCGCTGTTAAACCGGTCGAGGTTATCACCAAGTGCAGCAAGCATTCTTGGGCCCCATGCCCGGAAGTGATTTGAACAGCCCCCCATCTGGCAACATGTCAAACAGCGTTTCGATTCGTTCGTCATAGGTTTTGATGATTTTACTCACGACTTTAATTTGTGTCGCCAGTACTGTTGCCATCAAAGCATTAGCCTCTATAACACTCGGGTCTGTCGTCAATGGGATAGCGTTATCAATACTCACAACATGCAGCTCGGTAAGGGTCATTGCGCGACTACCTTTGGCATTCAGAAAGTTGCGGAGCGTGTCGTGCCTGGCTCGTTTAAGTTGTTGCAGACTGGGCCATCGTCTAATCAAGTTCACACAGTAGCAAGCTACCCCGATGTGAGAACCACTCCAGGGACTGAGGATTGAATGGCCACGGGTTTAACAGACACCTCCGGAGTCACAGTCTGGACTGGCCCCGCCCCGGTAGACGATCCTGCCCTATAGTTTGAGCATAGCAACTGTCTTTAGCGCCCGTTTACGAAGCATGTTGGTGATACATTGGATCCCATGCTTCATTCTTTTTCAGCATTGCGTTCAGTATGGTCAACAATTTTCTTATGCAGGCCGTCAGTGCAACTTTTTTGGGTTTTCCTGCGGCAACCAGGCGTGTATAGAACTCTTTAATTATCGGGTTATGCCTCGTCCCAACCAGGGCTGACATATAGAGCGCTGTACGGACTGAAGCTCGCCCTCCGAATACTGTTCGGCGACCGCGCATCGTACCGGAATCCCTGTTTACTGGAGCAACCCCAATAAGGGCGCTAATTTCTCGTCGTGACAGTGAGCCAAGTTCCGGAACTTCTGCCAGTAGCACGGCGACTGTCGCAGTTCCAACGCCTTTAACTGCGTTCAGAAGCTCGGATAATTCACTGAAATGCTTCTTGATGTGAATCGCCATTTCACCTTCAATACGCGCCAACTCGCCCTTCAGGGCCGAAATAATTGATCTAATGCTTGCATGGCTCAGAGGATGCGAGGGATGTAATCGGTTTCGTTCGGCTGTAAGCATGGCTGTTAGCTGTCTGCGTCTGGCCACCATCGCAGCCAGAATCTGCCTGTGGGCATCAGGCAAGGGACGAATGTATTTTTCCCGTTCCGGGTGCTGGTTAATAACTTCCGACATCTAAAGCAATACTCTGGCATCAATACAATCAGTCTTCGCCAGATAGCCCATTGCACGGGCAAAATCTCGAGCCTGGCGGGGATTAATGACGACAACGTCAAAGCCTTCTGATTGAAGATAACAAGCCACACCTGACTCCAGCCCCCCTGTCGCTTCCATGAGGAATCAACCTTGTTTCATTTCTCTTTAACTCCCTGAGAAATTGAGTAAAACCATCAGTTCCATTTGGTACAGTGAACTGGCTGGCAATATTGCTGATTGCAATATCCAGAGTACCTTTTGAAACATCTATGCCTGCACAACGTTGATTTGACACGCTCATCCATACCCCTCCTTGCCAATACGATTTGAAGTTCGGACAACTGTTCGGGCTTCAGATGAACGGCTCAGCCTGTGCGTCAATCGCTATGCTGCGGGCTTCAATAACCCCGGGAGGAATCGGACTACACAGACCTTGCCAAATCTAAGCCAGTTCATAGTAATCCACTTTCGAGATACAAGGAGGAGCATATGGGCACACCACGATTTCCACCTGAATTTAAGGAAGAAGCCGTCCGTCAGATAACGGAGCGCGGTTATTCCGTTGCCGAAGTATCCGACCGTCTGGGCGTTTCTGCACACAGCCTCTACAAGTGGCTACGGGCTATCAAGCCTGATAACAGCGAACAGCATGCCCGGGATTTACTGGAAGCCAAAAGCGAGATCCTGAAACTCCGGGCGCAGCTGAAAACGCACCGAAGAAGAACGGGATATCCTGAAAAAGGCCGCGCGGTACTTTGCAAGGGAGACCGACTGAAGTACCGCTTTATCAATGAGCACCGCACTGTATGGGGTGTGATGACGATGTGTCGGGTACTGAATGTCGCCCGGGCCGGGTTCTATGCGTGGCTGCACAACCCTGTCCCGGCGCGTGATAAAGATAACCAGCGCCTGCTGATACTTATCCGCGACTCATATTCCCTGAGCGGAGGAGTATACGGTTACCGGCGGGTTCATGGCAATCTGAACGAAATCGGGGAAACCTGCGGTAAAAACCGGGTGGGCCGCATCATGCAACTGAACCGGATTAAAGCCGTACGCGGCTATAAAGCGCCGCGTCGTATCGCTGGCCGACCTTCAGTGGTTGCCCCTAATCGCGTGCAGCGGCAGTTTACTGTTGTCCGGGCCAGTCAGGTCTGGGTCACAGACATCACTTACATCCGCACCTGGCAGGGCTGGCTGTATCTGACGGTGGTTATCGACCTCTTCGCCCGTAACGTGGTCGGCTGGTCAATGAAACCTACGCTGTCGCGGGATGCGCTGATGATGGCCGTCTGGCGTCGAAAACCGGACAGCGAGGTCATCGTACACTCGGACAGTAAGAATATCGGCGTCAGTTTTCATCATCATGTTTGCTGTTTTGCCTGACCGGTGGATCACTGATGCAGTGAAGGCTTCCCGGTTTCCTGACTCACACTCTGAACGACCAGCAATGTGTCTTTCCCTGGACCCGTCGGTTATCGGGAAGTACTCCATGCGAGGCTTCTCCTCACCGCTACGCGTGACTCAAGAAGGGCCTGACGGCTTGTCTCTTTGCTGTCCTGTCAGGGTTATCGTCAGGGGGAAATGACGAATAATTGCAGGTACAGGAATAACCTATGGCAAAGGCAAAACCCGTTCATTTATCGCCTGTCGTTGGTGGCGTTGATACGCATAAAGATTTACATGTTGCTGCTGTGGTTGATCAAAATAATCGGGTCTTAGGTAGTGAGTTTTTCGCGACAACACGTCAGGGATACCGTCAGATGCTGGCCTGGATGGCATCTTTCGGAACTGTTAAGCGCATCGGAGTTGAATGCACAGGCTCCTACGGTGCAGGTTTATTGCGTTATCTCCAGAGTACCGGAGTGGAAGTTCTGGAGGCCACAGCACCAGATAAAATGGAACGCCGTAAGCGAGGCAAAAGCGATACCATCGATGCAGAAAGTGCTGCTCGCGCAGCTTTTCACGCATACGAACCGTCACACCAAAACTCGTAGCGGAATGATTGAAGCGTTGCGTGTCCTGAAAGTCTGCCGCAAAACGGCTGTTGCTGCGCGACGTATTGCACTTCAAATGATCCAGATGAATATCGTTTCGGCCCCGGATGAGCTACGTGACCAGATACGTCACCTCACGAGGATGCAGTTGATCCGTACCCTGGTTTCGTGGCGGCCCGACGTTACCGCCTATCGTAATGTCCAGGATGCTTACCGTATTGCGCTGAAATCCCTGGCTCGCAGATATCTTGAACTGCATGATGAAATAGCCAATCTGGACATCATGATAACGTCAATAGTCGATGAACTGGCCCCGGAACTTATCAAATGTAAAGCAGTGGGGTATGAATGTGCTTCGCAGCTGTTGATCACGGCTGGCGATAATCCTCAGCGTCTGAACTCGGAGTCTGTCTTCGCGGCTCTATGTGGCGTCAGCCCTGTCCCAGTCTCTTCCGGGAAAACAAACCGTCACAGGCTTAACCGTGGTGGTGATGGTGCGGCCAATAGTGCCCTGCACATTATTGCCATTGGCCGATTACGCACGGACACGAGAACACAGGAGTATGTGGCAAAACGGTAGCTGAAAGGACACTCGAAAATGGAAGCACTGCGTTGCCTTAAACGTTATATCTCACGTGAAGTCTATACGCTTCTACGTAATCAAAACCGACTAATCAACAGTACTCAAATAACAACTTGACTCTTAGAAGGGCGTCCAGGGGTCCAGGGCAGCCAGTACGGCAGCGACGACTGGCAACGGTTCTGTCGGCCAATAATCTGGCACCAAGCATGAGCCGGCGTGGCAACTGCCAGGATAATGCGGTGGCCGAATCGTTCTTCAGTTCGCTGAAAAAAGAACGGATCAGAAAACGTATCTATAAAACCCGGGATCTGGCCGGACGGATATCTTCGATTACATTGAAGTGTTCTACAACCGGCCCGGCGTCACAGTCACCTTGGCGGCGTCAGCCCGGAGGCCTTCGGACAGGCCTCGTCGTGAGGACAGAATTTGTCTACTGCCGTGAAAAACTGATTTGGCGATATCAATACCAACAACTCTGATCGGGGTCGTCTCAGAAAAACGGAAAATAAAGCACGCTAAGCCGGTTGCAGCGGCCGTAGCGGCCTGAACTTGCCCGCGCCGATCTTGGCGCTGCTGCGCCAGAGGTAATCGCCGGTCAGGTTGATGTGCTCCCAGCCGAGCGGCGACAGGTACTGCAACAGGCCGTCATCGACGGCTTGACCGTGGCCACGCAAGGCGTTCGCGGCCCGCTCCAGATAGACCGTGTTCCATAGCACGATGGCCGCCGTCACCAGGTTGAGGCCGCTGGCCCGGTAGCGCTGCTGCTCGAAGCTGCGGTCGCGGATTTCCCCCAGGCGGTTGAAGAACACGGCGCGGGCCAGCGCGTTGCGCGCCTCGCCTTTGTTCAGCCCGGCATGCACGCGGCGGCGCAGCTCGACGCTTTGCAGCCAGTCCAGGATGAACAGTGTGCGCTCGATGCGTCCCAGCTCACGCAGGGCGACGGCCAGGCCGTTCTGGCGCGGGTAGCTGCCAAGCTTCCTGAGCATCAGCGAGGCCGTCGCCGTGCCCTGCTTGATCGAGGTGGCCATCCGCAGGATTTCATCCCAATGGGCGCGGACGTGCTTGATGTTGAGCGTGCCGCCGATCATCGGTTTCAACGCCTCGTAGGTGGCATCGCCCTTCGGGATGTAGAGCTTGGTGTCGCCCAGGTCACGAATGCGCGGGGCGAAGCGGAAGCCCAGCAGGTGCATCAACGCGAAGACGTGGTCCGTGAACCCTGCCGTGTCGGTGTAGTGCTCCTCGATCCGCAGGTCGGATTCGTGATACAGCAGGCCGTCGAGCACGTAGGTCGAGTCGCGCACGCCGACGTTCACGACCTTGGTGTGGAACGGCGCGTACTGGTCGGAGATATGGGTGTAGAACGTCCGCCCTGGGCTGCTGCCGTATTTCGGATTGATGTGGCCGGTGCTCTCGGCCTTGCTGCCGGTGCGGAAGTTCTGGCCGTCCGACGATGACGTGGTGCCGTCGCCCCAATGCTCGGCGAAGGGATGTCGGAACTGCGCGTTGACCAGCTCGGCCAGTGCCGCCCCGTAGGTTTCGTCGCGGATGTGCCAGGCTTGCAGCCAGGCCAGCTTGGCGTAGGTCGTGCCGGGGCACGATTCCGCCATCTTGGTCAGGCCCAGGTTGATCGCGTCGGCGAGGATCGTGGTCAGCAACAGGTTTTTGTCCTTGGCCAGGTCGCCTGACTTCAGGTGGGCGAAGTGCCGGGTGAAGCCCGTCCATTCGTCTACCTCCAGCAGCAATTCGGTGATCTTGACGTGCGGTAGGATCATCGCCGTCTGGTCGATCAGGGCCTGTGCGGTATCGGGCACCGCCGCATCGAGCGGCGGTGATCTTCAGGCCCGACTCCGTGATGATGGCGTCCGGCAGCTCGTTGGCCAGCGCCATGCGGTTGACGGTGGCGAGCTGCGTTTCCAGCAGCGTCAGCCGGTCATGCAGGTACTGGTCGCAATCGGTGGCCACGGCCAGCGGCAATTCGCTGGCCTGCTTGAGGCTGGCGAATTTCGCGGGCGGCACCAGGTAGTCCTCGAAGTCCTTGAACTGGCGCGAGCCTTGCACCCAGATGTCGCCGGAGCGCAGCGCGTTCTTCAGCTCCGACAGCGCGCACAGTTCGTAGTAGCGCCGGTCGATGCCGGTGTCGGTCATCACCAGCTTCTGCCAGCGCGGCTTGATGAACTCGGTCGGCGCGTCGGTGGGCACCTTGCGGGCGTTGTCGCTGTTCATGCTGCGCAGCACCTCGATGGCGTCGAGTACGTCCTTGGCGGCGGGCGCGGCCCGCAACTTGAGCACGTCGAGAAATTCCGGCGCGTAGCGGCGCAGCGTGGCGTAGCTCTCGCCGATGCGGTGCAGGAAATCGAAGTCCTCGGGTTGCGCGAGCCGCTGCGCTTCGGTGACGCTCTCGGCGAAAGCATCCCAGGACATGACGGCCTCGATGGCGGCGAACGGATCGCGGCCCGCTTGCTTGGCCTCGATCAGCGCCTGGCCGATGCGCCCGAACAGCCGCACCTTGGCATTGATCGCCTTGCCGGATGCCTGGAACTGCTGCTGATGCTTGTTCTTGGCGGCATTGAACAGCTTGCCCAGGATGCGGTCATGCAGGTCGATGATTTCGTCGGTGACGGTGGCCATGCCCTCGATGGCGAGCGCCACCAGGGTCGCGTAACGCCGCTGCGGCTCGAACTTCGCCAGGTCGGCGGGCGTCATCTGGCCGCCCTCGCGGGCGATCTTGAGCAGCCGGTTCTGGTGAACCAGCCGCTCGATGCCGGAGGGCAGGTCGAGCGCCTGCCACGCCTTGAGGCGTTCGATGTGTTCCAGCATGTGCCGCGAGTTCGGTTTGACCGGGGATTGCCGCAGCCAGGCCAGCCACGTCGTCTTGCCGTTGTCGCGGCGCTTGAGCAGATCGTCGAGGCGACGGCGATGCACGTCCGTCAGCGGCTCAGCCAAGGCGTCGTAGAGACGCCGGTTGGCGCGGGTAATCGCTTCGGCGCTCGCCCGCTCGACGGCGTTGAGGGCGGGCACAATGACCGACTGCCGCCGCAGGTGCTCGATCAAGGCTCTGGCCAGCACGATGCCCTTGTCGGTTTGCATGGCCAGCTCGGTCAGCAACTGGACAGCCTGCCGGTAGTGGCCAATCGTGAACGGCTGGAAGCCGAACACCGTTTGCAGCTCGACCAGGTGCTCGCGTCGGGTCTGCTCACGCTGCCCGTACTCGTCCCAGCTTTCGATGCCGACCTTGAGCTGGTTGGCGACCAGTCTCAGCAATGGCGGGAACGGTGGCTCATCAGCGCCAAGGATGACGCCGGGAAAGCGCAGGTAGCAGAGCTGCACCGCGAAGCCCAGCCGATTGGCCGGGCCGCGCCGCTGCCGGATGATGGAGAGGTCGCTTTCGCTGAACGTGTAGTGACGGATCAACTCATCCTTGGTGTCCGGCAACGCCAGCAGGCTTTCGCGCTCGGCGGCGGAGAGGATCGAACGGCGGGGCATGCGGTTTCCTTCTTCTTGAAAACGTAGGTTTGTGACAAGCCCGCCAAGGCAACCGGCGCGGCACGGGAATCAAGGCATTGCGATTCTCGAAAATAGTTCTTGAAATTCTATTCTTGATTGCATATCATCTCAACGAGTTTCGATAAGAAAGGATGCGCATGCGACCGTCTGTTGTGCTTGACATGAAGCGAAGCGCAGTGCGTGAAGCGGTAGGCCGCTTTCGCGCCGCGAACCCGCGCGTCTTCGGCTCGGTGCTGCATGGCACCGACCGGGATGGCAGCGACCTCGACCTGTTGGTCGATGCGCTGCCGGTGCCACGTTGTTGGACTTGGGCGATTTGGAAGAAGAACTGAAATCGCTGCTCGGCGTTGACGTCGATCTGCTGACTCCCGGCGACCTGCCGCCGAAGTTCCGGGCCAAGGTGCTCGCGGAGGCGCAACCGATATGAGCGAGAACCGCCTGCCCGATTACCCTCGACCACATTCAGCAGGCCGCAACCGATGCGCGCAGCTTCGTGGAAGGGATGGCCAAGGACGACTTCTTGGCCGACAAGCGCACCCAGCAGGCCGTCATCATGAGCCTGATCGTCATCGGCGAGGCGGCCACAAAGGTGATGGATGGCTACGTCGAGTTCACCCAGGCGCATGCCGACGTGCCGTGGCGCAGCATGCGCAATATGCGTAATCGCATGGCTCACGGCTATTTCGACATCAACCTCGATGTGGTGTGGGAGACGGTACAGGAATGGCTGCCGGCGTTGCTCCAGCAATTGCCCGCCGTGCGTCAGGATGCCGACGATGAAGACCGTAACGACAACTGTGAAAGAGGGATATCCGATGACTGTTGAATCGAGAATATTTTCTGTAGCCGAGTATGTTCAGCCGTCCGAAGGCGAGCCTATTGGTTCCGTTGTGCTTGAAACCCGAGACTCAATTATCGTGGTTTGGCATGTCCATCCCGGGCAGGAAATTGCGGCTCACATTCATCCTCACGGCCAAGACACGTGGACTGTTTTGTCGGGAATGGCTGATTACTTTCAGGGCAATGGGATTGTTCGTGCCCTCAGGGAAGGTGAGATAGCCGTGGCAAGACCGGGCCAAGTGCACGGGGCGCGAAATACAGGTACCGAGCCATTTGTGTTAGTCTCGGTTGTGGCATCAGCCAATGCCGGTTTCGTATTGGCTGAGCGATAGAGCCCAATCTCTGGAGTTGGTCCAATGAGCGGTCGGGGAGATAGGTAACAGACATGCAGCGGACACGGCTGCTAAACCAGGTCGCAAACCTCCTTGCGTCGCAGCGTGCCGCAAGCGACGCGATCGAATCGAATGGGGCCGGCATGAGACTGAACACCATCCAGTTCCCGCCCGCGTACCCGCCTGTCCTGCCGATCAGGTCTTGACCATCTACGCCTGGGATCAGTCCTGAATGTTCTTGGAGACCACTACGTTATGAGCCGCATCCGCCGCAAAACACCATCGTCGGGCACACGACCTGCGGCAGCGAGCGCGAGGACAAGAAGCTCTGGCATCAGCGCTGGCGCACCCGTGAGCGCACGGCGCTGACCAGCGCGTCGCCCGAAGCCCTGAGCGCCCATCTGCCCCTGCTGGAAAACCAGGCCAGCAGCGTCTGGTCGATGGGCAAGGATGGCCGCTCCTACTGGCCCGTCAAGCGCCAGGCCGCCACGGCGGATCGCATCGCCAATCACAAGGGACGCAACCCGCAAGAACGCGCCTCCCTGAAAAAGCGCCTGCTGCGCAAGTGGATGAGCAAATGAAGCTCTCCTTCCATCAGCACATTGCGCTGTTCTGGATGATCGGTGCTCCGGGCGTCTTCGCGCCCGTGATCGAGAACGCCAAGCGGCCCGATGCCGGCGCCGTCATGGCGTGGGGTGTCGCGATCGTGGCGGTGATGATCCTCTTCACCCCTTTGCTGCTGCGCTGTCCACCATTCCGGCGCTGGTATGGCCGGACGGATGCGCTGTCGGAGCGGCAGCGCCAGGCGCTTGCCGAGCGCGGCCTGCGCCGCTACTACCAGACCGCTTTCGATGACGGCTACGTGCCCCGCGTGATGCCCTACGTGTGGCGCATCATCTGGACGGTCGGCGGGTTGATGGCTGTGACCGCCGTACTGCCTACCAACACCGGACGGCCAGCCTTCGATGCCTTGGTGGTCTTCTCGACCTGGTATCCGATAGGCGTGATGCTGCTGGTTTTCGCGTCGAGGCCCCTTGGCCGGTTGATTCGCCAAAGAGCACAGGAGCGGCGGAAATGAGCACGTCAACCATCGAGGCGCTGGCCAGCGCCTGGGCAAGGATTGCCGAGGAAGCGGAATTCCCGCTGACTACGAGGGGACTGCCACACCACAAGCGCATCGGGCTAGCGAAGCTATTCAGGAGCAGATTCGGGAGCGCATCGTCGCCACCAACGACATGCGGCTGTTCAGCCTGCTGCACCTGCTGGGTCAGGCGTCGCTGCGCATGGAGCAAGCGCTGTGGCCGGAGGATTACGAGCGGATGACGCGCGAGGTTGAGGAAGCCCTGCGGCAAGCCACCGACGCCAACGCCAGATCGTACACCCACGAAGAAGTGATGCAGGCGATGCAGGAACGCATCGACCGGGCGCGAGACAAGCCATGTTGATTGGCTATGCGCGCGTCTCGACGCAGGATCAGAACCTGGAGCTGCAACGCGAAGCCTTGAGCAAGGCCGGATGTAAAAAGGTCTTCGAGGACAAGGTGAGTGGCACGCGGGCAGACCGGCCTGGCTTGGCCAAGACGCTCGAAATGCTGCGCGAAGGCGATACTTTGGTCGTCTGGAAGCTCGACCGGCTGGGCCGGTCGGTCAAGCAACTGGTCGATCTGGTCGGCGATCTGCACAAGCACGGTGTCCAGTTCAGGAGCCTCACCGACTCCATCGACACCGGCACACCATCCGGGCGGTTCTTCTTCCACGTCATGGCGAGCCTTGCCGAAATGGAGCGCGAGCTGACCGTCGAGCGCACCCGCGCCGGGCTGGAAGTCGCCAAGCAGCTCGGCCGCAAAGGCGGCCGCAAGCCGAAGATGACCGACAGCAAGATCGAGTCGGCCAAGAAGCTGCTGGCCAGCGGGGTGCCGCCCAAGGACGTGGCCAAGAACCTCGGCGTGTCCATTCCGACGCTGTACCGCTGGGTGCCAGCCTCCACGCACGCTTAGCGTGCTTTATTTTCCGTTTTCTGAGACGACCCCTGATCGTGCTCATGTGATTTACTCCCGTAACAAACGCAGACAGTAAAAGTATGGCACTGGCTGCATCAGGAAAGGGCGTCCATCACATCACTGTGCGTTGATAAAGGCGACGGTAGATATTCAATATTGTACATAAGTCAGTCCTAATTAATATATAAGCCACCCAAAGGTGGCTGAGGTAAGATTACTGCAGCTTCGCTGCCCTATGCCGCATTTTTGTTGTAACCGACGTGGGCAACCAGCAGGGCAGCGAGACTGCTCTAGAATTCGGGTCGGGAATAGGTGTCAGTCACAATTGTGGCGAAAATTCAGTACGTTGAATGTTTCCTTACAACACCGTTTTTTATCATTTAAGAAAGTCCTGTAGCTGCTTCGACCAATAGTAAGGAATGATTTTTTTTACGGTTACGCCATTAAAACGAGAGTCTTCCTTCCATTCACCGCCCTTGTTTTTGACAACAACAGCACCCTCCCCCTACTCCAATAAGGTCACCATTTTCGCACTCGGCATAAGAAGAAACTTCAGGCTCTAGGGAATGTTTTTTATCCTCAAATGCTGAGTTAAAGTTCTTATCGTTACTGTTAAACAATATGGATCCCGGGATAACGAATATGCGCCCATTCTTGTTTTTTACCAGCATCAGAGAGTACTTACTCATGTCTGGCGCATTATAAAACACTACTGGAGAAAGACCATCAAATTTAAAATTAACAAACCTCTCTTTTCCAGAGCATATTAACTCTAAAGGCAGAAGATAACATTTTTCCCCATTATCGATATAAACATCCAGTATCTTACCTCTGGTATCATCATCCAGTTTTTGATAGTTTTCAGTGAGTGATCCCGCCACGGAACTCCAGTTATCAGAAAATGTGTAAGCCTGAACAGAACCATTTTCATGAAGAACCAAGGGATAACCAAGATTGAGGACAAGAGCAGTTATTTTATCATTGAATTCATTGATAACTGAGATGTCAACCCCATCAAAAAACAATACTGAATCGCCACGGGTTTAACAGACACCTCAGAGTCATTTAAGATGGCTTAAAGAGAGGTACCATGAGCGGTAAGCGTTATCCCGAAGAGTTTAAAACTGAAGCAGTCAAACAGGTTGTTGATCGCGGTTATTCTGTTGCCAGCGTTGCAACACGTCTCGATATCACCACCCACAGCCTTTATGCCTGGATAAAGAAGTACGGTCCGGATTCTTCCACTCATAAAGAACAGTCAGATGCTCAGGCCGAGATCCGCCGTCTCCAGAAAGAGCTGAAACGGGTTACCGACGAACGGGACATATTAAAAAAAGCCGCGGCATACTTCGCAAAGCTGTCCGACTGAGGTACGCCTTTATCCGTGACAACTCCTGTTGCTGGCCTGTTCGCCTGCTCTGTCGGGTGCTGGATGTTCATCCCAGTGGTTTTTACGCCTGGCTTCAGCAGCCGCATTCACAACGCCATCAGGCAGACCTGAGACTGACAGGACAGATTAAACAGTTCTGGCTGGAGTCGGGATGCGTCTATGGTTATCGCAAAATCCATCTGGATATGCGTGACAGCGGGCAACAGTGCGGAGTAAACAGAGTCTGGAGACTGATGAAACGTGTCGGAATAAAGGCTCAGGTCGGATACCGAAGCCCGCGGGCACGTAAAGGCGAGGCCAGTATCGTGTCACCCAACAGGCTCCAGCGACAGTTCAATCCGGATGCTCCTGATGAGCGTTGGGTAACGGACATAACCTACATCAGGACCCACGAAGGCTGGCTGTATCTTGCCGTTGTTGTTGATTCTGTTCTCACGCAAAATTATCGGCTGGTCCATGCAATCCCGGATGACAAAGGACATTGTCCTGAACGCACTGCTGATGGCTGTATGGCGGCGTAATCCCGAAAAACAGGTGCTGGTTCATTCGGATAGGGGCAGTCAGTACACAAGCCATGAGTGGCAGTCGTTCCTGAAATCACACGGCCTGGAGGGTAGCATGAGCCGTCGCGGTAACTGCCATGATAATGCGGTTGCAGAAAGTTTTTTCCAGTTGTTGAAACGTGAACGGATAAAGAAAAAGATCTACGGAACGCGGGAAGAAGCCCGCAGTGATATTTTTGATTACATCGAAATGTTTTATAACAGTAAGCGTCGGCATGGTTCTAGCGAACAGATGTCACCGACAGAATATGAAAACCAGTATTATCAACGGCTCGGAAGTGTCTAGATTATCCGTGGCGATTCAATACTCTGTTTTTGAATCCAACATTAATCCGCCTTTTTTTAGTCCAAAGGGGACATTATTGAAGCTATATTCAATGGATTGTGCAATAAGCGTTCTTACCCTGAACTTATCATCTTTATCTTTTAGGGTGTTGTGTAGTCTCAGCAGGTATGACATTGCATACGCATGGCTACCCTGCTCTTCAAATGAGACATCACATTCGGGAAATGAAAATGACTTATACAAACCATGAGTGCATTTTACATGCTTGTAGCCATCCATATGACGAGCTTCATGAACAATCACCGTAGCTAACTGGGAAACGGGCATCCTTCCATTAATAATACACAGGCGGATAATTTTATCCGTTTTTTCAGGTCGAGGACAACGCCTCCTTCATTGAATCCGCATAAACTGGAGCTTTCAGGCATGAGAATTATTTTTCTAACCTTTTCATTAATATAGGTAAAAAAATCAATACCCTTGCCATCGGGAGCGTTATTGATTTTTTGAATAGAAACGGTATTGATTTGTTCCAGAGCCAATATGGTTTTTTTAAACGCATCTTTATCGCATTTATCAGCTGCCGTGTATTTTTTCGTCTCCTTTCCCGTATCATCAATGGCCGTGATGTCGAACCGGGAAAGCATGGACTTTGCCAGGCCTGGAGACAAACAAACGTCCTTCTCAACAGCATACACGGTTGTACAAGGACAAAGCATAAGAAGTACGACAATAGATTTGAAAAATGACTTATCCAGACGCATGGAACCCCTTTTTATCGTTATGGTAGCGTTTAGCAACAAGCACTTAAAGCCTATCTTGATAGGACTTTATTCCAGACGATGAGACCACAGGTAAAATGCAACATAGCCTCGTAATTTTCGGTCTATTTTCCTATCTGGTCAGAACCTGGCGAAAGCGATTCATCCGCCTATGTGTCCTCTCGACGACCCAAGGGTGGGCTTTAACGTTTATGTTTTTTCTGGCGTTATAAATGCGTTTACGGTGCATACCTAGCGGATGATCGGTTTTGTGTGGGGGAATAAGCAGGGCCATTTTCTCCCAACGTTCATCGCTTCTCCGCCACTTGCTGCACCGTCACATTTTTACATTTAGAAATTATCAGTTCCGACATTATGACAATCACTTCTAGTGATAGTTAGACGGATTTATTATAAATAAGCTCAGTAACGAAGGCAAAAAAATGCCTCCCGTGCATTCCAGCACCCGACTAGGATGATTTCTGAGCGATAATCGTTTTCCCAGAGTGACCATGTTTTTGTAAACAGGGTGGACAGGTAGGCGCACCGGCTTCATTCATTACGTCCGAATGGTGAAGGCGAGTCATGGGTATGCATTTGTTTTTGTAATTGTTCCTGGAGGAAAAGAATTAATCGCATATGGACGTATAAATGTAGCAGGGAGGACTGATTATTTGTCATACAAATTTGATTTGTAATACGCTAATCAGGCGGACTTATTTATCTCTTCATTTTTTATCGTGTTATTCCCGCGGGGAGCGTTTGTCGGTTATTTATCACTAGTCAGCAATAAGTTTTAATAAAACAGGGCTGGGATTTGCTGAAGGTGATTCTGACCCATCATTTCTTTGGGTGATACTGGCTCTGGTATTGATTGTGGCAGGCATTTTATACTGGATTATAAATAAAATTCATGTCAGAGCCTGACCAGCAGATAGTTGGCAACCCGGGCACTACGCCAACTGAAGAGTGTCTCGGTCGTGGATGCCACGAAATTATACATGTAAGTCAGTTGGGGGCTTGGAATATGCGGTAAACTCGCCTCGCTGATTTACCGCTGAACGCCATTCTGTGTGCTCTGCTGCGAGTAAATTATTTTGTGGTACCCAGTCGATACCGGTTGCGTCCCGAGGAATGAGAAACACTGACAGATGATAATCCGTGCTGCGTCAGAAGGTCTTTGACGTGGTCTTCGGTATAGACGCAATTCGGTCCGATGATCACTTCCTTAATGGCACTTAGATTTTCATAAGACGTCAGAAGCTTATGATACGTTGCGTTCTCATTGTATGCATTAACACGTTCATCCAGGGCATATTTATCATCTCTGCCTTTATCAAGCTCGACTATCACGCGTGTTTCACGTTCGTCCTGAAAGTATCGAATCTTTATACAGCGCCGCGAGGCGACGTAGTCCCCGCACCATAAATGGGTATTTGAGCAGCGGGTTTTGATATTCCAAGCTATTGATCAAAGCGGACGCTCTTTCAAGGAACTCGTCTTTGTCGTAATTGAGCATAGTGTGGAACTACGGCTTATCCAGCCAGGTAAGACAACGCAGAACGGATATATTGAGAATTTTAACGGACGCTTTCGCGATGAGTGTCTGAATGAATACGGGTTCAGCGATATTCTTCATGCCCGGAAAACGATTAATGACTGGCGACAGGATTATAACGAGTGCCGTCCCCATTCATCGCTGGATTACCAGACACCAGCTTAATTCGCAACGGACTGGCGAAACAGGAAATATGAAGAAAAACCAACCGACATTACTAACTGAAGGTTGTATCTAATCACGGTGGCAGGTCACTGAAGGTATTGCAACTAAGTTAGCTATACTAATATCTAGAGGTAAAGTTTCTCATTATTTAAAAATAATGCATAATGTGGTGATCTTTTCTCCCAGCACCTGTAGAATGGGAAAAAAGTCATTTTAAGGAGATATGACAATGGCGAAAAATAGATACAGCATTAGTCTCATTCGTAATGAGAGGGAGTCAGATTATTTTGATTTTTGGGAAAAGGGTTTAAAGGTGAATAAATTGGGTGAAAGTTTGCACTCAGATCTAGTTGGGTTTGAAGTAATAGTTGAGGCTAGTAATCTGCAAGAAGCAATTTCTATTGTTAAAGAGAAACATCCTTGTTCAACTATAGTTGAACATTACTCATCTAAAGTGGGATAGTATGAAATAATGATCAGTCGGTCTGGTAATTGAGATACGACTGTCTTCTTTGAGTTACTCGTCGGTTACTTGCTTTTCTGATGGCCGCCTAAATTTGTTCTGCGGTCGCAACTCCTGGGGAAACGGTAATAGTTTTCGGCTTGGTGTTGTTCACCGGTATTACAATCAGCCCCCGTGTAAGCACACCCGTTTTTATTTGCACTGAGCTTCGGACCCCAATTTCGTCAAAAGTCGTCAGACTGTTTTTTATCCATACAAGAAAAGATGTAATCCGAGAAGCTTTTGAAAAAAAGAGAAAAAACAAAAAAAATTGAAAAAACAAAGCAAAAGACTGAAATTAAAAGAGCCAGATTTGGACGACGATATTAAAAATATAAAAACAATGGTTAACTTTCTGCTGAGTTATATGGAAAAGGAGTTGATAAGAAAAATGGCTCGTGAGGGCTATTTTTCTTATCAACGTTTTATTTATTTCCTGCGCAAAACAACAATTCCTTCTGATTTTTTTGTGATCTTGTAATCCCCTCTAAGTTTCTTTAGAACACTTAGGCTTCTTACTGATACTGCCATTGATATAGCTGCTGTTGTGGCCGCTGTTCCCAGTACACCGAAAGCAGCTCCCGTTCCAGCCAAAGCCGATACTGCTGTTGCGGGGGCTGCGGCTCCGCCAGTACCAACAGTTGCGATTGCAGCATAGAAAGCAATGCCGATTGAGCCAAAGGCGATAACCCAAGCCACTGTTCCTGTTGCCTTTATTCTGACAGTCTTTCTTGCTAAGTCGCCTTCTATTGTTATGGTGCTCTCATTTTTTTCGATAGCACTGGCTAACTCTTTTTCTGTTTTAACATTCATTTTTTTTCTCCTTTTGAATTACTTGCATAGATAAAAAAACCTATAACAATCAATATTATAAATAAAGGAGGGAAAGCAATGCAGAGAGCTATGGCACCGAAAAATATAACAGCACCGATAATTATACCTATTATATTACCAATAAGAGGTAATATTAACTTGAAAACTATTATTGCTAATATAATTCCTGCTATTATTAGAAAAATCACAAATCACTCCATTGATACTTTTTTATATCGATATTCTTATATCTCTTTATGAGAGTCACTGCTGCGTTGTAAGAACAGTTCAGCTCAAATGTTATCTCATCGAGAGAAAAACCGTTAGAACGCATTGTGTAAGCTTTTAAGCGTCTTTCCTTAGCTCTTGACTCGTATTCTTCCCTATCTATGGCTGTGTATTTTTTAACCGTTGTAATGGAGATGTTGAATTTTTCTGCCAGTTGCTCTTGTGTTAATCCGTTTCTGCTAACTCTCATTTTCACCTCCTAAGAATCTGATCATATTTTCTATATTTTATTGTTTTTTATGGTTATTTTTCTTCTTTCCATCATTCACTCTTCCTCGATGAGCCTGAATGCTGAACGACTAAAATTTTTCCAAGTCCATTTTCCTATGCTTCTGGCCGTTGCTTTCACTTCTCCAAAAGGTAGTAAGTTCTTTGGATTGCATAACGTATTTAAATTAATGGCTTGGTTCTCTATTTCTCGCATCCAAGAATCAAAATTTGACGAACCTTAAACTCTAAAACGTGCCTATAAGCATACAAGCGCAAATCGTCAAAAAGATTAACATTTCGCCCAAGGCCATACTCCAGCCCTCTCTTTCCTTTTGGGTTAAATCTACATAGTGCGGACACCAGAAATATTAATCTGGTCCCCCAGTATGGCGGAGAATACCATCACCGCGCAATACAAATGGCGGTAAATTTCACCCGGCTCAGGACGGGATTTTGGCACGCGAAATAACTAAGTTCTGGAGGACTTTCAGAAGACCCTTGAGGGTTTAATGATCAATTTTTGCCTTAACGTACAATAATCTTTGATATCCAAACTGACCCGGATCTGCGCCTGTTGCTCGGGCGTGAATACAAGCGCAGAGGCCGCATGGAGCGGATTTAATTGCAAAACAGTGTATGTTGTAACTAAATTAATGAGTGTTTTTCTGGCATTCATCAGTGGTTTCCTAGCGTTCTTTCTGAATTGTTTGTGTGCGTACGGGCTCATCATGTTCGATGGCACGTCCACGTTCATTGCCGTTGGGCAGGAGAGTGACATCAACGCGTTTTTGCTCGACAAGCCCGACGGCGATCCGTTCTGCGGTCCGTGAAAGTTCCTGGCTCTCTTTGGTTCGGTCAGGAAGCACTATCCCATCCGTGTTTATTGGTACCGCAGGTTCTGGACGAACGGCCGCCGAAATCCGGCTGAGCATCTCTTTATCAACGGTACCCGGCTACGGAGAGCGGGATGCCTGTGCGGGAATAACGGGGATATCGGGCACGGGTTCGGCAGGAATGATGATTGATTCCGGTTCCTGTGTTGCCTTTTTAAGTGCCTCTGCCTGTTGTCGTGCGCTCTCCTCTGCGGTCTGACGTCGCACTACCAGTTCCTCACTGGCACGCTCCACAGCCCCGTGTAGTGGTCAACTAAAACTGGCCACGGCTTTAGAGTTTTTCCAGTATCGGTTTTCCGATTCGTTTGGGGGTAACCCACCGTTATAGTCATGCGGCCTTAGCGAGCTGTAATACCCGACGATATAGTCTGTAATCGCATGAGCAGCTTCGCTAAAGTTTGTTTAACCAGTCACTGGCACCCACTCGTTTTTCAGACTTCTGAAGAAGCGTTCCATCGGGCTGTTGTCCCAACAGTTTCCTCGTCGGCTCATACTCTGCCTGATCCGGCAACGCCACAGTAACTGCCGGAACTGCCTGCTTGTATAGTGGCTACCCTGCTCACTGTGGAACATCACTTCGGCTGGTTTACCGCGAGCTTCCCACGCCATTTCCAGCGCTTTGATGGTCAGCCTGCTGTCCGGCGAGAATGACAATCCCCAGCCCACCGGTTTCCTTGCGAACAGATCGAGAACAACTGCCAGGTAAGCCCAACGTTTACCTGTCCAGATATACGTCACATCGCCGCACCACACCTGGTTAGGTTCTGTCATTGCGAACTGTCGCTCAAGGTGATTCGGGATAACGATGTGTTCATGACCACCACGTTTATACCGGTGGGTAGGCTGCTGACAACTCACCAGCCCCAGCTCTTTCATGAGCCTGCCGGCAAGCCAGCGTCCCATTCTGAATCCTCTCAGGGTTGCCATAATCGCGATACTTCTTGCGCCAGCAGAGCCATGGCTGATGTTATGCAGTTCCAGAACCTGACTACGTAACACAGCTCGCCTGCCATCTGGCTTTTCAGGGCTTTTTTCCCAGTATTTGTAGCTGCTTCGATGAATCCCGAACACGTGGCAGGGTGTGACCACAGGATACTGCGCTCTGAGTTTCCCGATTAACGAGAACTGTTCAGGGAGTCTGACATCAAGAGCGCGGTAGCTTTTTTTAATATATCGTTTTCCATTTCAATGCGTTGTAGCTTTTTCTTCAGCTCACGTATTTCAATTTGTTCCGGGGTTATAGGGGAGGCTTCAGGTATTTTTCCCTGTCGTTCATCCCGCAACTGCTTTACCCATCGCGTCATGGTAGAAAGGCCCACATCCATAGCACTGGCCGCAGCTGCAACGGTGTAGTTCTGATCAAGGACCAGTTGAGCGGATTAGCGTTTAAACTCTGCACTGAAATTTCTTTTTTTCATTGAGGCACCTGTAATGTTCTGAGGTGAGCATATCACCTCTGTTCAGGTGGCCAAATTCAGTAAACCACTTCAGTTCTCGGGGGAGACGTTTAACCTCATATACAAAAATGAGGTGGCAAACATCGTCATGCCCGGGGAGTCGGCAGATGACGCATCAGAGCTGAACGGAGCATTGAATGTCATGGGCGTGGTGATGGTTTTCTTTGTACTGTAAAAATACCAGGCGAGAGAACCAATCAGGACATTAGCGACGGTGCTCATCATTACCCAGCTGAGCAGGCCGATAAATACGTAGCGGAGAAGTTTATCCCGACTTCGCCTGAATTTTAATTTCACTTATTCACGCCCTCCAGTGCCGGAAACAGGAATCAGGCAGTGCCTTAAATGTGACTCTGAAAATAATGGCCGGGAGGTGCCAGTAACAAAAATTCAGTAACCAGTACGATCCCTGCCCTTTTTTCAGATACCTGATTAACCACCAGAGAAAACCCGAAACTATCCCCAGAGTGGTCGACATATTAAATGCGATACCTAACAAAGTCAGAGGGGCTATGACGATAAGTTCGTCGATGGGAAGACCAAAGAATCGGGCTTGCTGATTGAGTGTTTCCGGGAAGTAGTATTTATTTTCCTCCCCGGCCATTGTTACCCCGCAATACCGAAGCAAATGCGGGTAAAAATAACAACACCGAGGAAGCCGATGAAAACTGCGGGAGAGCGGGATTTGATATATAAAAACAAAGCCGCAATGATTTCACCGTAATAAAAATATTTTTACAGCGAAGAGCCGTGACCGAATGTGCCCGTCACGGTGGAGTCCTGTGTCGACAGTAAATCGGTTCCGGTTGCATATGCCGCATGTGCAACCATAAGTGAAACTAAAATTAACCCTCCATTACGAGCAAGATTTTTCAATTGAATATATTCACGGGCTTTGCGAAATACAGACGCTACCGCCCATCCCTTTCTGGTGCTAAGGGCACTACCGGCAGTGGCCATGCTTGATTCTCCGGATGTTTACAAAAGTTTTTTGCGTAAGTATTTGTTTACGATGGTATTAGCGTCTCATGGCTCTAAAAAAAACTGTGAGCACCATTAAACTTTTCAACATGATTAGGAATTATCCGAGTAACGGGAGAACATACCCTAAGCTATGCAGGTACACGTCCTGTGTAGTCAGGGATCTATAGCCATGAAAGTAAAAGAAAACATGTGGGAACGGCGCGGACGTCCAAAGAAGTTTCAGCCAGGGGATGCGGTGGAGTGGCGGCTGCGCGCGCCGAATAACTTGTTAATGGAATTGCGTGTTTGCGCAAGAGCAGGTGACAGGAGTGTTAATGACGAAATTATTGCAAGGCTTTTAATTTCCCTTAATTACCAGCCTCATATTACGGTTATCAGAACGGTGGAGGGGGAACGGTTAATTTCGATGACAGTTAAATTTGAGCACTGGCTGGATTTCATTCTGGGCCGCGAAAATGATTTCGTGATCGATAGCAGTGCGGGGAATAACGCTCATGAACAAGCCTGGATGTGGCGTGAAGGAGAGCGTGTGCTTATTCCGGGTAAAACATCGGGTTACAGTATGCGACTCCCCCAGAATCTGGCAGATGAAATCAGAACTATGGCGCGGATACATAAGCGCAGTCTAAATGATGAAATGCTTACCAGTTTGATGAATTCGCTGGGATATTTAACTGAACGTATACTGGATAACAATGAAGGCACACAGGCATTAAAAGTTTTAACGATGGCGTTTGAGTGGTATCTGAGAGAGAAAATTTCGGAAGCGAAGAAGGTGCCGCTTCCCTGGGGAAAACCAGACTGATTTGGTGATCGATGGCTGGCATTGTTGTCAGCCATCTTTTTATTCTTCAGCATTGACGAAGTGCAACTTCTCAGCATTCGACTCTGCGGTGTTAATTGCCCCAATGGTCTGGCTCAGATAGACCTCAATTTTTTGCATTTCGTCAGGTCCTTTCATGGTGAGATACATTTCAGTGATGAGTGTTGCAATTATCATCATTCCCTAACGTGTCCCGCTGACCTTAGCAATCAGGTCTCTTCTGTAGCCTTCCAGGTCAAAAGAACTGCTCTCTTCTCGTGATTTATGCACCATGAGTCCCAGCTTAACCAGCTCATTAACCTGTGATGAATAACTTATATCTTCTCCTTTGGCACCCTTTTGTCTTTCAATTTCGATTATGTTTTAAATTTCGCGATCGATTTTATCTTTGAAGTAGATATTCTTGCGGGGCATATATTTATCACCAAGTGTTTAGCAGTGCTGAATCCGGCACTGTCAGATATTAATCCATGTGTAAGTTCGCGGGGTTGTTGCGCTAATAATGTGTGTGGGTACAGCACTTGTCAATATGAGAATTGCTTTATACCGGTGTGTGCCAATAGCACTAAGGATGGTGTGTTAGTCCGGCACTATACCTACATAACCAATTGATATTTAAACAGTACACACCTTTAGGCCATGCAACAGTGCCGCTACCGGCACTAACAGGTGTGTGTACGTGGCACTGTTTGGTGGCCGTTAAAAGCACCGTAAGGTGTGTTATTTGACACACCTTTTTTCTCAAGTCTACCCAGCGACATAAATATCAAAGAATAACCACCTGAATCTAAAGAAAAAATCTGCAAGACGAAGTCTTGCGTGGGGTGTGAGGTTTTTACTGTTAGCAAAAAGCGGCTTTAAATAAGAGAGTTGGCTTACCTTTTAATATTTGAAATGTTGTCAAAAAGGCGTCTGGAAGCGCTCCCTGCGCGTTTGCAAGGAGAGTTCTTGATTTAAACGATTGCGAAGGGTATTTTTTAAATCGCCTCGCTTGGTCAATTACAGGCGCCCAGATCAATGAGGAATAAAATGAAATATCTACCACTCAGTTTTTTTGGCGCTGACGTTAACCGCTCAGGCCACGCCTGAATTATGTTTTGATGAAGCGGGGCGTGATTACCATGTTGATCCGATTTTGCTTATGCCAATATCCATTCAGGAGAGCAGGTTAAACCCGCGAGCCATAAACAGTACCAGTGCAGGTGGGACTGAAGATGTCTGTGCAATGCAGCTTAATAGCAATAATTTCAGCAAGCTAAAAAATTCAATATTACACGTGCAGATTTGTTTAATAATCCTTGCATCTGTGTTTACAGTGGCGCATGGGTTCTTGCAAAAAATTTTCAGGCATACGGCAGAAACTGGGACAGCGTAGGGATTTATAATGCAGGTCCAAGACCAGACCGTATGAAAGTAAGACGCGAATACGCGAGAATTATTAAAAGTATCTACACCGTTTTACTCGCGAGAAAAAACATACTGGAAAGGAAATCAGGCGTTCCCGGAAAAACATCACCTTTTGATGATAAAACCGATGCAACCACAAAAATATATGACATAAAAAAAACCGGGTAACCGGGTTTTCATTTTCTAGCTCTTGAGCTTTGCAAACTCTTCGACCATTTTCCACAACGCCTGATTTAGTTTTATATCGCCATCGATGCCGGTTACAGGCAGTGTGGTCGTATTTTTTCCTTTGGCCATTCTGCCAAATAAACCGCCCTTGATCAGGTTTTCCTGCACTGTATTGTAAGTTGTTAACGGCGCGGAACAAGATTTTTTTCCGGCGTTACTGGCGCATCTTTACCCTCATACTTGATGTCGAGAGCAGTATTTGCAAGGAGTATTCTTTCGGCAGGCGATACCGTGATCCATTTCATCATCTCAATATTTTCAGTGATATTGTCGAATATCCCCAACACCTCATATGCTCCTTCGATGACCTGCCCGACAATATATCCTTTATGAGGCACATTAATCTCAACGAAAGATTTCCAGCAGACCAGCCCATTCGTGCAGACCTGCCGATACATACCGGGGATCATTTTATAACTGCTCGACCCATCGTGTAAGTTAAGCAAAAGAATCTCGGGCACTTCTTTACCCGAAAAATTATCGCCCCGACGTAAACGCAACATATGTTTTGTATATTCCCGACGGTCCGGATTACGCACCCGAGACTGACTGGCGTAATAAGGCTGGAATTCCTCTTCACGCAGGTGATCCAGTAATGCAATGGTCGGAATATAGGTATATCTATCAGAGGGCGATTCTGGCGAATTGATGTTGGTGCGGTATAACGGCTGGATAAACGGATCATGGTTATCTCCTTTAAAAAGTTATTTAACGCCCAGACGACGGAACATATCGGCGATAATGTTTCGCCTGGTATAAGAGGCTCCTGCTACCTTCAAATCTTCCAGAACGTTCCAGGCATAGCTCACCTCATCGCCGTACAAAGCGATAAGAGATGCTGTTTTAGGTCCAGGACAGAATTCCCCCATCTTCCTTGAAGATTCCTTTGTGGCGGTTTTGACGTTGACGTTTCGTGTGTGCATTCTTCATTTCTCCTCTGGCGATTGTTAATCCATCTTCCTGGTGAGTTCCCCTGCGGCAAAGGGCGAAGTAGCGACGGCGAACGGAAAAGACCAGGGCGCGCCTGCGCGTGCACTTCACCCTGGTGTTTTTCGGAAGAACGGTACTACGAACAGCCCTCCGCCGGGGAATCATCCGGGGTGATGGTCATCGCCGGACTGACAGGATGCACACACACGATCCGGCAACGTCACACCACCGGGTCGCCCTTAAAGAAAGCGCCGGCACCCATCGCCGGTGCGGTGAGAGCGGCGCGTCCCCCGGACGCAGCAAGCGCGCCCCGGACCTTCACCATCGGACACTAGCGAGCAGCCAGAAACCGCGCAGCGGGTTCGGCGGAGCTTAGCCGGCGGCCTGCCGCCGGGTTAGCGGAGTGTGGCCCTGACGACCCGGCCGGAACGGACGGGAAGCCGAAGGGGGCCAGTGTCGTGAAAGTGGTTTTTCTGTTTTTTGTGGTGCTCCGGCGTATGCTGGAATTGCGCAAAAAAAGCGCAACCGGAGGCGTTCTCATGTCAGAAAATGAAGACGAAGATGATGCTGAAGACGCGTTTTACGACGAGACGTGCAGGATAGTGGGCCAGTGCTGCCTGATGCTGGCCATCAACGATGCAGAAACCGACCGGGCGCAGCTGGTCTGCCAGCTGAAACGGCTTCACTGGAAAATCATGCAACTGACTAGTGAATCCCACAGCGGGATACTGATGGCCATCGAGCAGCTGGAGACGGCGGAGATGTATGAGGAGAGGACGGGCAGGCGGCGGGAGTAAAGCGGAAGCGCCGCAGGCGCATCCGCCCGTTCCCCCGTACCCCGGAGGGGAACAGCCGTTCCGGGTTTTGCGGTCGCGCCGGAAAGAAAAGGGGGCTGCAAGTCGGACAACTGACAGCCCCTTGTAAAGGCGCTTTCGGCAGAACTGACCCCTCAGTTCTGAAAAGGCGGGGTTTCCCCCGCCTCCAGGTAGCTTACTTACCGGATTCGTAAGCCATGAAAGCCGCCACCTCCCTGTTCGTGTCCCTGTACCGGATTTCGCAGAGCGATTTACGGGTCAGGTAAGTGAATATCAACAGTGTGAGACACACTATTAACACGCACCAGAGCAGGGTACTTCGTGGCAGTTTCATAGCTGACTTCTCCTTGCCTTTCGGCAGGTAAGCGGCTAATCTGTTGGTGTCTAGTCATACAGATTAAGCCTCGGGTTAATTGAAAAAATTACTCGGGGCTTTCTGCTTTTTGCCACACAACATGGCAACAAACCACCTGAACATCATGAGGCAAAAAGCCTCAAGCGCCACCGCCATTATACCCCGGAAGCGGGTATTTTCACCAGGACTCTCCCCGATTTTCAGGCAGTTATCTGCGACTATTTTCCACTGAAATAGTCCGGCCTCGCCTCCAGTTCCCGCCCGATCAGTTCGTCAGCAAACAACGGCGCCAGCCTGTTGACCCTGCGTTCCAGATTACGCTTCCGTGTCGCGGCCTTACGCTCCGGGGACCAGCGTTTTATCTCCTCATCAGAAAGAAAATCGAGGCAGACTGCATAGCCACTGTTGAACGTGTGTGCCGCCAGTACCTCCGGCGGCGCAACGGCTCCCGCCGGGACGATCATCCTGATAAGTTCTTTTTCGCCGGGACAGGGCAGATGCCGCAGGCTCCAGCGCACGGAATACATCCACTGCATCAGTGTCACCCTCGTCTCATATCACGGAGTTTATTGGGCAGACTGAGAGAATCCAGCCAGTGTTCCGCCTCTGACCGGCCTGCCAGTGGTTCTTCCAGTTGTTTGATAATGGCCCACAGGGGTTGCCCGGAGTACAGGCAGTCATAGGGCAGACCGCTGAACCGACTGCTCCAGGACTGGACCATGTCGATCAGGTCATCGTCATAAATGCCCTGTCGTTCCTGCCGCTGATACCACGCAACCAGTCCTGCGGGCGTGACAAACGCCAGGTCAATTTCGGCCTGCGCCACCTGAGTCTGATAACGCCGGCGTTTCTGGTGCTGTTCTTTTTCCCGCTGTCGGCTGCGGCGCGATGCCGTCACATCGAAACGGCGATAATGCCGCTCACGCTCCCGGAATCTGACCTCCGGGAAATACATATCCACGGTCGACCCGGACAACGGCATCGGACAGACATCCCCGCGCGTTTCAATCAGTCGGTCCAGGGCTTCAATGTATTTATCCTTGTTGTAGCCGTCCCGGCTACCAGGCTCATAACCTGACGTGGCGCACATGACATCTTTCGCGGTGATCCGGCCTGCCTGCTCCGCACGCAAGCGTCTCAGTAACGCCATCGCCCAGGGAAAACGCCCCAGCCGTTTTCCTGCCATCAGGGAAGATTCAACGTCAATAATGGCAAGCTGTACGGCCTGCTGAAACGGATTAACAGCGACCAGGGAAAAGTGATTCGGGATCATGCCACCACCTCCGCATTCAGAAAATCCGCAACCGTGGCTGCGATACAGTTAAAGCGGTGCATCCCCGCCGCCTGAGAAAGCAGGTTCACAACCGTATCAGGCGCAAGGATCTCAGCCTAGTGCAGAATGCGTACCAGTGTGCCGCCACCGGACAGAAGAAACAGGGTCCAGGCTGGGAGCATCTCGCCGGGACTGCACAGGCAGAGAAAATATTCGTCGTTTTCGTACGGCGCATAGCGCAGCTGCACGGGGAACAGACCACCAAACTCGCCACGGTATCAGGCTGGCCTCACAGGATGAAAACATGAAAAAACTGGCTTCCCTTCAGTTCGGTGATTTTACCGAGCAGAAATTTACCGCCTTTTTAACGAAGAGCCGGGAGGCTGACTACCGGACAGAAGATCAGCATGATGAGGCAATTTATCAGTTTGCCCGTATAACAGAACACCCTGATGGATGGGATCTTATTTTCTACCCAAAGCCCGGCGCTGACAGTTCCACACCCGGCATTATTGCGGCCATCAGGCAGTGGAGAGCGAAAAACGGTAAGCCAGATTTCAGACATGAATGACAGAGGATCATATGCCCGGACCGTATTACAAAGATCAAAACCTGGCATATAGAAAACGGAAAACCGGGGGATAAAGCAGGCTGTTCTCAGTCTGTACAACTGCTGAGAGGTTAACCGGACTGTTTTTTCCTGATGGCCAGACAGACTATGTAGCCTGCCCCCAGGGGGATCGCAATGGCGAAGATGAGCATGTAATATATTGCATAGATGCCGCTTTTTGCTGAGTTTTCCCCCCACATACCTGTTGTCCAGTCTTTCGTACGGGTGTACCTGAGTGCAACCTGCTCAATGCACCGCTTCGCAAAGGGAAACATCAACATACAAAGCGCCGCCAGCAAGCACAGAATCTGACTGAGCGCCGTCCGGGGTTCGCCCCACAGGGTGTACAGGGTTATCCCGAACATAATGAAACCCGGAAGTAAGCTGTGCAGATAGTATTTCAGC
Organism: Phytobacter diazotrophicus; assembly: GCF_052061655.1. Taxonomy (NCBI): domain Bacteria; kingdom Pseudomonadati; phylum Pseudomonadota; class Gammaproteobacteria; order Enterobacterales; family Enterobacteriaceae; genus Phytobacter; species Phytobacter diazotrophicus. Next base: position 39,479 of record NZ_JBQGXD010000002.1, read on the forward strand.
GTCATGTGTTCCCTTATGGGGCAGAGGTCGTCTCCATTGTAAGTGAATCATCTGCAGCACGTACAGATGCGTCAGACCAAGACAATTTCCTCAGGTACAAAAAAGCGGGCCAAGCCCGCTTCATTGATTACGCGATTGTGGTCATAAATGCCCGCATAGCCTGGATGCATTCATGCGACCGTATCCGTTCCGGCCAGTCATTGAAGAACCAGACAGGAGTATAACGCGTCAGATTCATCTGCAGCGTCAGAGTATTGCCGGTGTTCACCGTGGCCGGAATGCCCAGCAGGCTGAGCTGCACAAACGTCATATCTGCCGCCAGTGGATCGATATCAATGGTGGTGACCTGAAGCTGTGTCGCGGGATTCAGTCCGGCCTGCAGCATTATCTCTGCAAACGCAATGACCATGCCCCCTGCCCCGCTTGTCGGCTCCTGCAGACTGATAAAGGGGCACGATTTCAGTTGCGCCAGTAAGTCGCCGGCGGCCAGCTACGCTAGCAAAGATGAAACATCATGCGGCGTGAAACACGGTCCCATCTCATCTGCACCCAGCCCGAGTTTCCATGTACACCTCCCCCAGAAAATCCTGGTGCGCCTCAGACAACGCATTGACCATGAAGGAAAAGAGTGTATGCATCCGGCCGGTATCCGCCGTTTTATAGCGGGCGGTAATCTGTCTGCAGCGCGCCCTACTTTCCGGGGTGTGAATACGGACCAGGTCCAGTTCGCTGGCTACCAGAGTGACAAAATCACGAAAGACCCCACAGCGTCGCAGATACGTCGCTGTCTGGCGGAATTCATTGATGAAGGCCTGCCACGTTTCCCCCCGGAATTTACGGACAGGAGTGGTAACGGCTGTGGGCAGTGCACGGGCGGTGGCCTGGCCCTGAGCCGGTACCGCTGGCGTGATGACCACATCCGGTGCATCGAAAAAATACAGCTGAGACATTACGCCCCCTCCCCTTGCAGCGTGCAGAAAAAACCGTTCATGGGTGCAGCTGCAGCCACAGGATAGCCTGCGACAATCCAGACCTGCGATAATCCGGTCCTGCATCCCAGAAGGCCACAATTTCTTCGCTGTCTGCCAGCGGGGTGAAAGTATCCGGGAACTGCAGACCGGGCACAGTCATGATCCAGTCAAACAGGTCCAGGACCTGGTCTGTTGAAAGTGATGATTCTTTAGATTCTTTTGCTGCTGTGTTGACGTTTTTCTGTGACATGTTGGATTTCCTCCGGGTTAAGCTAATGTTTCTCTGAATTCCTTCGCCGCAGAAACAGGCACCCCACACGGAGACAGGCGGATGCAGGGAGAATGACAAAGCCGCAGCCCGGAGCCTGCGCAGGGACCGGTTGCCGTCGTTCAGCTCTGCGGTCCTTGCAACTGACGGCCGTGTGGGACAGTCCTGTGCGGTGAAGAACGGGAGAGACATCAGTGCAGGGGAAAGAACAGGTCACGCAACGCGTGACGGGCTAAAGCGTGCCGGCACGACACAGTGAAAGCGACATGACCATAGGCCATTGTCAGCACATAAAAAAACCCGCCGAAGCGGGTTTATGTGTCGAGAGCAAAGAATGGTTACGGACAACTCTTTCTTTTATTCCACAGTCAGTATCACCCCGCCGCAGATCAGCAGGGCATACAACAGTTGCAGTATGATTTTTAAACCGACACATCATCAAACATTACAAGCGGGACGGTCGGCAGAGTGCTGGCAAGAAGCATATTCTGCCCCACCGATTTCATGCGGGTCCGCAGCTGCTGTTCGGGCACACCGGCCTTAAGGAACATGGTTGCAGCAACGCTTTTAACCCGGGAGGTGAATGTCATTTACATCCCCTTTTTAGACTGGCCAAACATCGCCTAGGCATTGTCGCGGGTCTCGTTATCAGACGGAGCCGGTAACCTGTCTTTTGAATCGCGATCCTGAATCAGTGTCGCTGCTGGCTTACGGTTAACCAGCCCCTTCATCTCTTCGGGAAATATAGCCTGCATCACCATCATCATTTCTTCGAAAGTGGTGTTTTCGTTCAGCAGCTCGGCCAGAATATTTGCCAACCGGGGATCCTGTTTACGCAGCGCAAAACCAGCCAGCATCGTGGCACGCCACACAGTTTGTTAGTACGCTGAGCGTGCATCTGAAAAGCTGCGCGGCGAGCGTCAGTTCTGCAGGCATATAGCCGTTTTTGTGAAGACGTCACCGTTCGCGGCCAACGAACCGAATTACGGGAATGTGGCCAGTGAGAAGTTGATGATTCCCACACAGGATGCCAAGGACATCATAGCCGCAGCGGTGAAAGCACTGGATCGGATCTGGGTGAATGACCATCGATATGCAAAAGCGGGTTGCATGCTCAATGATTTCACTCCTACCGGGGTTTCGCAACTGAATATGTTCGATGATACTCAGCCCCGAAACAACAGTAATCAGCTGATGAAAGTCGTGGACGGTATTTGCCATTACGGTCTGGGGAAGTGTGGTTTGCGGGACGAGGCATTGCTCCTGAATGGCAAATGAAACGAGAAATGTTATCGTCAGCTTATACGACCCGTTGGAAGGAACTGCCTATTGCCTGGTTTTATGCATCACCAAAATCTGAAGGTAATATACGTCGAACTTAAAGATTGCATAGCACGATATTTTAATGGTGTAAGTTATTACTATCTTTAAAAGAGTTAGATTAATTTTCAGATACCGCTCTTTATTTTCCATGACAACGTATTCATGTGTGATTTATAAAAGATATAAGGACATGCATGCTGACAACTAACTTTCATCCCTGAATGGTGCATGCAGAACCATGATCCCATCTGAATCTCAGACAGAGGCAACACAGTATAGGGAGCGTGGTCCCAGCTGACATTCTGAGGATAACCGCGGTATGTGGGACCACGGTCCCAGTGATGTTCAGACGATAACCGCGGTATGTGGGACCACGGTCCCAGTGATGTTCAGACGATGACAGCGGTATGTGGGACCATGGTCCCAGTGATGTTCAGACGATGACAGCCGTATGTGGAACAATAGTCCCTGTTGATGTTCTCCTGATTTGAATGAAGCTGGTCAGTACATTACATACCGACCAGCTCAGTACAGCTGGAGATGAGAGGATAATAGGATTAGGAAATTATATTTATAAATTTATGGGCTATCAGGAACCTTGAGCCTCAAGTTCCTTCAGGATGGCTTCAATTTTATCAATGCACTCAGCAGGAAGCTGAGCCCTGTCAAGATTCAGAACGATTTTATGCCCCTTGTACAATGCCGTTGCACCCGGCGCGAACTGATGCCGAGAGCTCAGGTTCGCTCTAGATGTTGGAGACTTTTTAAGTACCGATGTCAAAAGAGTAATGACTTCTTCAGCTTCAAAGATTACACCGGCTTTCTTCTGCTCATGAAGACTGGCGGCCTGCTGCTTCAGTAATTCTTCTTTATCCTTAAAAGCTTTCTGAAGAGCTTCACCTGACCGTGCAGATAATTCTCCGGGATGAGAGAACAGAGCAACAACGGACTTTGGTAATCTGGCCGTATTAATGCAGCGAGTAATGATCTTACGCGAAATGTTTTCAGCATCGGCAAGCGCAGAAATATTTCCAGCAAACTCATTGTGCAGTCGGCTTGCGTAACGCTGACCACGTTCATAAGCACTTGTCGGCCGATAATCGTTACCTAGTCTGGACAATGCTGCCATCTGCTCATCGTCCAGTTCACCTACCAGAATACGATAATCACTTTCCGTCAGGATAGCGGCTTTACGGCGACGGCTGCCATCCGCAATTTCTATGACACCAGATACACGCCGGCCAAAAGCCGGTGTCTGCTGACCGGTCAGCAAAAAAGATGGGAGAAGATCATCCAGAGCATCTTCGGTAAGCAGTTCCTGATCGCGCTCATTGCCTGACCATACGCGGGAAGCACTCTCAACAGAGTCTCCCCGAAGTACCTCAAGGGTAAACTTTATTTCCCGGCCACATACCGGCAGAGAGATGGCATTACCGCGGGCCATGGCGCCCACGCGAGCAATTAACGAATCCACCATAGGCGCCGTCGGTGCCGGTGATGAAGTATCCTCAGTCGATTGAGTATGTGTTGTATGTCTTGGAATGACAGGAGCACGCTTCATTATCTAATCTCCCAGCGTGGTTTAATCAGACGATCAAAAATCTCATTGCAAACAGGCTCCCAGATAGAGAGGGCGTTACGCCAAGCACCGGTTGAAGAACGTTGATCAATAGCCTGTTCAAAAACCGTTCTCATACGGATCTGACCTTTACCGACTTCATCCGTTTCGCGCACAACATTTTTAAGGACCATGCTTCCCCAGGCATCCCGAATTTGTTCTTCCATCCACGGGGACTGCGAGCCGTTATTATTACTGTATTTTGTAAGCAGAATACGGACATCTGGCTCAAAGCCTTTAAGATCCACGTTCTTAAGCAGGTCGCGAAGCATATCGAAAAACTGCAATGCTGAGGTGTAGTCGAACAGCTCGGCAGGAGTAGGGACAATCAGTACATCTGCAGCGCATACAACATTTATTGTACCGATACCAAGGTTGGGGGCACTGTCGATAACTATCACGTCATAATCATGAGCGACAGTTTCAATGGCCAGACGGAGCATCAGGTGCGGATCAGCAGGTAATTTGCCTTCGTCAAATTTCCCCATCAGCTCGGTTTCAATGCGGTGCAGTGCCAGACAGGACGGGATGATATCAAGGCCAGGCCAGCATGTGGGCTTTATAGCGTAGCTGGCATCATCCTTTTCCCCAAGATAAAAGGGCAGGAGAGTGTCCTCAGCATGAATATGAAGATCGGGCACCCATCCGTGATACATAGAAGCTGTTCCCTGTGGGTCATTGCCTTCAACAAGCAGAACACGGAGTCCTTTCAGAGCAAGGTCCTGAGCTAGGTGAACCGATACTGAGGTTTTGTAAACACCACCTTTATGAGCAGCAACTCCAATCACTGGCGGAAACGCATTTTCAGCACGGCGCAGTCGTGTACCAAATACATCCCGCATGTGATTGATTTGCTCGATGGTATAACCAACGCGTTGCTCAACTCTTCCACGGGTTTCCATATCAGGGTGAGGCAGTCGGCCAGCTTTCTCAGCATCCCTGATAGCCTGAGATGACACGCCAACCAAATCTGAGGCTTCACCAATTCTCCAGCGCCGGGTTATCTTTCGGGCTTCCGGACTGTCATCATTAAACTGCGCAATGGCGATTGCTTTCGTCATTTCATGACCAGCACTTATGCACTGGTTGAGTGTATCCATGAGTCCCATACTGAACATCCTTTAATCAACACTTTGCACTATTTTAGTAAATCTTGGAATTTATTGCAAAGCAACAATAAAAACGCAAAGCAACAATAAAAACGCAAAGCAACAATAAAAACGCAAAGCGAACTTAAATATGCAAAGTTGCTAACAAAACAGGCGGTTATCAATCTGGATTAGATGAAATTTCACGGATACGGCATACCCCGCTGTCAATAATAATTACTGCCGCTCGCCGCAGAACGCTTTCTCGCTGCGTGAGAAAGCGTTGAGGAAGCGGAAAAGAGCTGATCTTACTGAAAGCACTAACGCGCTGATGTCGAGTACGCACACCAACTCTTTCCTGCTGTGAATATTTACTATGGTATGCAATATATTGACTGAGGTATGGAATTCCATTATTCAAAGTGAGCAGAACATGCCGATGCAGGTCACGCACTACAGTCAAGATTTGATCTGGTCGGGCGATAATTCGAGATCATGACGATGCACCAACTATAAGGTGTATTCAAAATATCATCCCAAGTGTGGGACTTACGTCAATTTTGATGTGGGAAGGTCTGACAGAGTTATTCATAGTATCGATCCAATAAATGATCCTATAAAGATCACAATGAGATCATAAAGAGATCCCCGGATCGCTTGAGCTCCCGTTCTGACTGGTCTAAAGGGCTCTCAGCATTGACTATAGCGTGTTAAATGTTGACTGATGTATGCATTATCTAATACTGTGATATGCAACTGTATTTACTAAGGCATGTATTTCCGTTGACTGAGATATGCATTTATACTTGCCTTTGTGGATAACTGTTGGAGTCAAAAATGACGAGCGAAAATAATACCTTACCTCTAAATTTGCAGGAGGTTGATAAGAAAACCGGTGAAGTTGTTAAGCTAGATGTTAACAGCACCAGTACCGTTCAACCTGTTGCGCTCATGAGGCTTGGTCTCTTCGTTCCTACGCTGAAATCGACAGGAAAGAGTAAGGCTAACTGTAAAAATGTCACAGATGCGTCCGAGGAGCTTGTACAGCTGTCTATCGCGAAGAGCGAGGGGTACACCGATGTCAGGATCACAGGATCGCGTCTGGACATGGATACGGACTTTAAAGTCTGGCTTGGGATCATTCGCTCCATGTCAGAGTATGGCGTAAAAAAAGACACGCTGGAATTGTCTTTTGTTGAGTTCGTTAAAATGTGTGGTTTTGATTCGCGGCGTTCAAATAAGAAAATGCGCGACCGTATCAGCAACTCTCTGTTCAAACTGGCGACCGTTACGTTGAAGTTCCAGAGTGACACTAAAGGCTGGACTACACACTTGGTGCAGTCAGCTTACTATGATATCAACGAAGATATCGTGGAGATCAAGGCAGAACCCAAACTCTTCGAGCTCTACCACATGGACCGGCGGGTACTGCTGCGGTTGAAGGCAATCGACGCCCTGCAGCGTAAAGAGTCTGCTCAAGCCTTGTATACCTACATCGAAAGCCTGCCTCAGAACCCGGCGCCAATCTCAATGAAACGTATGCGGGACCGGTTGAACCTCACCTCAAACGTGTACACGCAGAACCATACCGTTCGCAAAGCAATGGAGCAGTTGCGAAATATCGGGTATCTGGATTACACCGAATTCAAACGCGGACGGGCAACCTATTTCAGCGTGCATTATCGCAACCCGAAATTAATTAGCAGTACCGTGAAGTCGCCTCGCAAAGAGGTAGAGGAGCAGTCTCCCGAGCAGAACTATGATGAGGTCATTAAGGCTTTGAAAGCCGCGGGTATCGATCCGCAAAAGCTGGCCGAAGCGCTCACCAGTATTAAGCCAGAAAATTGACTGTAGTACGCAAAAATTCACTGCGGTGTGCTTTTATTCTCTATTATTGACTGTAATACGCATCACGCATGGCGCAGTCAATATACCTCTCCCTGTTCCGCAAGCTTCCGCGCTTTAAATTGACTGAGGTATGCTATTTACTTCGAAAAAAAGGTGATATTGACTGCGGCATGTGCTTCTGGCGGGTAATACGTTCCATGTATTGACTGAGAAATCATGGCCTGCATGCCGCAGTCAATTTTCCCGCTGTTGGCTGATATTGACGTTAAATGAAGACCTGCGTGATGTACTGATCCACCTCGAGCGGGGAAGGCTAACGCACAGTCCGGAGCCATACCTTCTGAATAAGTTCGTCATGCTGTCGGGGCTAAGCGAAAATCTTTCCTTCCTTATTTCACTGGTTCCACAGGCCTGGAGCCGGTTTCACTCTTAGGATGAGAATCGTAAGAAGAAAATGCATGTCCGGTTCGTCCATTTCGAACTGCTGCCAGAGAAGAGTATGTCAACGAGTTACCTGTGTTGATTTTCCTTAGTGGCAGAAACCGGACTCTGTGTGATCAAGGAAACTGGCCGATGCAATCATGTGCCGTGTAGAATATATTGTTTGCGGTATGAGGAAGTGGAAAAACATCCGCGGAAGACGGACACCTGGCGATAGATACTCTGCAAATACCCGTATGTGCTGAAATCACACCGCCAGATCGATGCAGTGCGCTGGAAAGAAAGTGTGGGGTCGGCAGTCTATGCTGTCCGTGAGTTTTTCAGGTGATCTTCCATGACTGCGGTATGCACTCATCCGGAATGTGCGGCTGGTAACCCGGGGGGAGGGTTACCGACGTAAAGGAGCGGAGCAAAAAACAAGGGTACAGGAAGATGAGAGGAGCGCTACGTGAATTCTGGCCTGGGTATAGGGAATACCCCTGTAACGCTCTGCCAGTTTTCAAGCAGCACAATATAATATAGCTGTCGCGGTAACTGCCATTTAAGGTGACGACCCGCATCTATCACCTTCAAATATGCACCATTAATGTACAAAAAATGCTAACCCCCTAGACAGCTCGGCACTATCGGAAAAACATAGTCAAGTTATCAGATGCGCTGTAATACCTCATCCTTCAGCAGGGGAGGATGTCAGGCACTTTAACCGGGATGAAACTTTTTCATAAGCTTAACGGCTTCATCTTCCGGCATAGCAAACCGGACGCGGTGCCGTGCCGCAACATCGAGCGCAAAAACTTTCGTATACACTTCCGTCGAGCTGAGTGATTTATGTCCCATCAGGCTCTGCAAAACCTTTAGCGGAATTCCGGCGTATAACATGTGCATGGCGTAGGAATGACGAAACGTGTGCAGGGTCACCGGTACCGAGAACGACACGCCGTCGGCCGCAGCGGCGTCAATGGCTTCATTTAGCCACGTCCTCGCCGTCCGGTCGGTAACATTCCAGAGGTGCGCCTTTTCTGTCCGCCCGGTGCGTTTATTTCTGCGCTCGAGCGGAATTTTCAGGGTGGCCACCATCATCTCCAGCTGGCTGACATAGAGCTGATCTGACAGCGGAACCAGACGGTGGGGAGTGGCACCGGCGGGCGTACGGCCGGCACTGCGGGCCGCTTTCTCTTCACGTTGTTTGAGTGTGGCCAGCTGCACAAACGGATATGGTGATATCAGAGAAAAATCCCCCCGCGTCAGGGCCAGGGCTTCGTTGATACGCGCGCCGGTGTTCCACAGGGTTGCCAGTAACATCCTGCGGTGAAGATCCGGGACATAGTGGAGCAGGGCATTTATTTCCGGCGCAAGCAGGTATTTTGGCAGTTCATCATGCACCACAGCCATCTGTCTCAATGCCAGCGCAGCCGGATAATCGATGGTCACCGGCAGCGACGGTGTCTGATGAAAAGACTGAGAATAGGGAATCACGCTGCTCACAAATCCTGGCTCTCCGGGTAGTTTGGATTTTCTAACATTATTCTTTCTTCGGCGGCTTCTTTAGCCCTTCGACGACGCTCCTTTCTCCATACATCCCACATAACACGTTGAGCTGACCATTCCGAAATCGCAAGACGTGTTTCTGGAAATTCGGCCACCTTGCGCAGGCGTCTGACCTGAATGATGGCTTTTAGCCCCAGACGGGCATACTCATACTGGCGCTTACGGAAGTATTCATAACGCTGCCCGAAACAGTCTGCGTCCGCGACGAACGCAATAGCTTTATGGGCTTCCTGCTGTAGAACGATAAGCTCCCTGATTCGATACATCAGACGTGCATCAAGAACCTGCCAGTCGCCACTGACGTCTGTGAAACTGAGAGCAGGATAGCCGACGGTTGGCTCTCGGGTGGGTTCGGGATCGTCATTATTCTCACCCGCATCAGCTGCAACATCGGAGCAGGACTCGGCGAAATTTTCCAGCAGAAATATCAGTTCAATGGCGATAAATTGCCTTGCCTGTTTCATTTTTTTCTCTGCCGCCCGATTCTCACGCCGGAGCGTAAACCTGTGCGTTAGCATGACGGCTAAAATCGCCGCTACGGCGGTGATTAAGCCGGTGGCCACGTTACCCCAGATACCAGGTCCCTGCATAAACACCTGCACGGTAACCGGATGCGAGGCCACAGCCGCCATTCCTTCTGCAACATTATCCTGCATCATTGTTGTTCTCCTGCCAGTCGCTAAATCCCGTCGCACATTTTAAGTTATGCGTCATTCAATGAGCATAAATGCCTGGAATGTATCCGCCTCACAGGTCAGTTCAACAAAATCTTCCCGGCACGGGTCAGGATTTTCATCAGGTGCCCGCTCACCTGGCTGGCGTAACCGCCAGCCCAGACCCGGACCTTTCCAGACAGCAAGAACCCGGCCTCTGACAGACAGAAAATTACGGGAAACGTAACCGGTTCTGACACGCGACGAATCCCTCAGCCACAGTACGGGATGAGAGAGTACGAGATGTTGATACATGCACTTAACGGTATGAAAATACTCAGCCTGTAAACTACATGACGCACACATACAACCCTCCTTACCAAGTTAACCCACCCTGAAATCATGCATCCCCGGAGGTGGTCCGGTGCTTTTACCCCATCATCGGCCTCCGCTCTGAAATCCCGCCCGGCATGTTTAGCAGGTATTAGCTATAGAGCACGGAATATTGAAACACGACCAATTCATCCAGCTCATCATCGAAACGTGATGGCTGGCTTCCTGGCGGACATGGAAAGATGACCCCTGCTTTATCCGTAAAATCCCAGCCTTTGGTATCAACATCGAGATCGTTTCGGGCCACAACATAATTGTCCCAGGTCACAATCTGGCACACACCCTTTTTACGTCCTTTCGGTACCGGATTACGCCACCACAATTTGTCATGCCCCAGGGCGATGAGTGCCGCGTGCATTTCAGTGACGGTGATCTTCTTACGCGCAGCTGATGCCATATAAAATCCTTCCTCCTGAAATTATCCCGCCCTGAAACCATCTCTCCCTGACGCCCGTCCTTTCATTTCGTATTATCGCGAATCGTAAAAATCACACACCTGATAATAAGCAGACATATAACCACGCCATTAAATTACCGGAAGTGCGTTGCGGCGTGATCCGACTTTTATTGTATTTAGCAGTTTCCGGAAGTGTATCACGGCCAGGAATTCACCACACGGCGGTTTTCTGCCCCTGTGCGCCGGGTCACGGGGCAGGGGGCAGGCACTGTATATTGATGGCTTACCGGATAGTGAAACGCAACATATTGTGTTTAAGCCCCGACGGGCGGCGGGTCAGTGCGGGCAGATCCGGGTCTAACAGAAAACGGATCTGCGAGAGAGGGATGAAGGATTATTGCCTGAAAAGCACAAAAGGCAGTGGATTGTTGTGACTGGTGAATTATTGCATGGGATGCAAAATTCAAGGCTGACTGAAACTGAAATGGCAACAATAAGGAAAGGGAAACTTTTTTCAGGTTTTTTTACAGACCGGCCTTAAAGGCCGCATCGGATTTCCTAAATACAGTTTTACATAAGGAACATCGTATGACTGTATTTCTCATCCTCACCGCCATCGCATATGGCATCTTCAGTACCGGCGGCTACATCCTTTTAGTGGTCAAAGGGTATCAGGGCTGGACCCTATTCTGGAAAAACTATGACGACCTGCCCCATATCTACCGTTCCCGCTGGCGATACCAGAGACGCTTCATTCTCAGACGCATCTGGAAGCGTCTCTTTAATCGCTGAGAAGGTTATCCAGCAGCATCCCCAGCCCGGCCAGCCAGCACAGGCAACACCATGTGGTGAACACCATCCGGGTCTGGCCGGACTTCCACTTGCGGACGGTACGTTCGTCCACAGCCAGCCGGTTGGCCAGCTGGATGTCGGTCAGGGGGATCAGCGCCCGGACCAACCTGATTTCGGAGGCTGAAGGCGACATCCAGCTCTCGCCCGAGCACAGTGTTTCTGGATTGAACTGACCTGCTTCAATCAGTGCCTTAATCTGAAGGGCGTTTTCTGGGTTCATAATGAATCCGGCTGCTGAGGCTGCCATCGCACGGGATCCGCAGGCGTATAGTAATATTGGTGATCTTTTTCCTGCAGATCGAGGTATTTTTTAACGTCGCTGAGCTGATAAGCAGAATAGAAAGTATTTGAATTTCCCACATTGTACATATCGATGGTGCTCATGACATTATCAATGTAATCAAAAGAAACTTTGTAGAAATTCAATCTGGGATCATAGCAACACTTCAGCAGCTCAGGTCGCGGCGAAAAAACATCAATTCTGGGGTTGAATGATATTGGTATTCCAAGAATAAAACATAAAGCGAAATTATGGGACAGCGGCAGGTATATTCTGTTCTGATCCGTGTACAAACAAAATATATTCGGGGCTATCGCAAAGACTGGCCTGGAGTCAGTACTGTCAAAAGCGTGGCCGGTGTGTATTATTTCAATCACGCTCGTCCGACTGAATATTTTATTCCGGAAGACATTGATCATGTCATAAGGCGTGGGTTTATTGAGAACAGCCAGCAGGCTGAACAAAGTAAAAATCGCCCGACATTTATCCTCTCTGGATGAGGACGCGTTGGCTACGCGAAGCAATTTTTGATAAAAACTGTCGTTCATCAGTGCTGGCTGGGTGCCAGGCAGTGACTGAATGCTTTTTATATATTCTTCAAAATGCCTTTCAATGTCACGATGAAAGCGGTCAAGAAGATCCTGCTTGTAGGGATTCTTATTCTGGGGATTATGTAAATTTAAAAGCAGCTGCATTACTGCAAAGCTGGTCAGGGTCTCGAACGGGAAATCGCCGGGCTTAGCCAGACGAAGTCGAGAAAAATTATGTTCGTGAATAATGTCGTTCACTACTGCGGCCGTCAGACGCTCATAGGCCCCCAGTTCTTCTTCGATGTCAAAGGCTTCTCCGGTTTTGGCATCGATGAGCCGAAAGAGATTTTTAGCGACCGCGACACTGGAAATTGGCAGAGGCTGTTCATAGAGGACGTTATCTCCAGTACGTGAAGGGTATACCGTATGGCACCAGACACGCTGCTTATCCTTCGGGCTGAGTGCCGTGTCGTCGCTGCGAAAGTTCCTGAGTACCCATTGCGAAAGCATGTGCTGATTTTTCGTAAATGCCATTTTTCACCTCATATAATCTTAGCGCGTTAGGATGGCTGCCGGACCTTAAAAGTCATCATCAAAATCATCATCCCTGCCTGCGAGTTTCGTGGGCTCAGGTGCCGTTCTGTGACGCGACACCTTCATTTTCGAATCAATAAAGTGCTTTTCAAAAACCCGGATAAGTGAGTCATTCCTGGTTGCCCTTATTATTTGTCGTACATTATGTGCCTCCAGAATTCTGACGTTATATTTTTTATTAATATCGGCAGAGTCGATATATTTATCCAGCATCTCGCGAGTTTCATCGCTGAATTTCCCGGTGGTCCATAATTCAACATTAATATCTGCGTTTGGGTAGTCACGCTTGGCAAACTTACGAAACACAGGTATTTGATGGCCAATCCAGTGTTTTATTACTTCGTGTTTAACTACTGAATAGGGTTTATATCCCTTACATTCTATGAAAGTGATTTCAGATCGGCCCTTTATTGCCATGACATCACAGTCAGCAGATTTCCCGTCCTCATTTTTACATAGTCTGCCAATATCAATAAACCCGTTATCACCACGCACAGCCTCCGCAACAATATACTCAAACAAATCCCCCTGAAGCTGGGTAGTTGCACCTTCTATGCGGGATAGTTTTGACATAATATCGTCAATTTGCGAAATGTTTTCATTAAAGCTCAGTGTCATATAACTGATAAGCTCACGAAGCTGTAAAAGCGTTTCCGCGAGTTCACTACCAAAAAGATTCTCGGGCGTGGCCGGAATAATACCTGCGCGTTTCAGCGCCTTAAATGCATCTTCTGCGTACTCATCGGCGATGAACATAAACAGGCATCTGGGATTATTTTTCAGGCTACTGATGGAGCGGCATTTCACAATAAAAGGCTGCAGATGCTCATGGCTTAAGCGACTGCCGAGAAGGATGTCACACACAAAGAATCCTGGACGGGTCTCACCTGTTTTCGCCAACTGAAGCAACGGATTGAGATAGGATGCGGCAGACATATCGAAACTGAATTGTGACACGCAAGGTCTGAGATCTTCATTGGTGTTATCCCGGGTCCGTAATGTGTCATAACTGATGATACCTGTATTCCTGACCCACTGACCGACGGCTTTCAGCATAATCGACTCAGTGATGTGGCGCGCTTTCAGTGGCAGCACGGCATGCGCGTATGCCGACTCTTTTTTCTCGCTCAGTGCGATGCAGTCACCTATCCCTGGCAGGGAAACCTGCCTTACCATTTTGTTTTTCAGCAGACCCTCAAGTACCGTCCTCCAGGAGAGCCGCTTTTTCATTGCCTCAGGTGCGCCACTTGCTGCAGCAAAGTGCTCCATCTTCAGAATCCCGCCCCGTGCCATAATGCTGCTCAGCGCCAGACCGTAGGCTGAGCCGGAATCCAGAAGCGCTGTCGTCAGATTCGACCAGTAGCGTTCCGATCCGTACTGCTTCTGTAGATAAATGAATCGCTCTCGTTTCGGCAGCAGCTTATCGACGCAGCGGACCTGTCCGGTTGCCACGGCACGGGATATCTGCTTTCGGGCTGTTTCGCGGCTGATGGCCGGATTCCTGGACATCTCATCCACAAGAACCGAACTGAGACATGGCCCTGTTTTCTCCAGCAGGCTGGTTATTGAAAAGGTCATCGGTGAAGCTCCGTCACACTGCGTATTTAATATTAACAATACTCTCAAAGAGGACAGTAAAAAACACTTTGTATTTAATTAATAAAATCAATTGATTAAATAAGGTTTTATCACTAAAGAATATTATTTGTCACAGCCATATGTAAAATGGATAAAAAACTAGAGAATGATATGTTGTGGATACGCCCTATAATTAGCCCGTTAAAACCGCCGTGAGCGCCTTTAGACACAATCTGGCAGCCACTGTACTGAAAGATGCATTTCAATGTTTATCACATCAACCGGTTCTGCCAGAAAATACATATATGAAGTCCCCGTTCGCTTCAGTACCTCATAACGGTGCGTCCCTCCTCCGAAGAAAAATCCCCCCTCCTCGTGAATACATAAATGGACAGATGATATAGGCCATCACCTATGCCGAAATACGCTTTGGCGCCACCGGCCCGAAGGCCTCGCCGCGCCGCGCGCAGCTGGTAGAGGCGTTCTGCGCACGCCTCAACGCAATCCTTCCGTGGGACCGTCCCGCGGGGAACGCCACAACTGATATCAAAGTGGCTCTGCGGCTGGCCGGCACGCCGATCGGCCCGAACGACACGGCCATCGCCGGCATGCCATCACGGTCGGTGCCATTCTGGTGACGAATAATACGCGGGAGTTTGAGCGCGTGCCGGGTCTGGTACTGGAAGACTGGGTAAAATAACACGATAAGTTGTGGACACTGCCTGCTGGCCAGCCTGTGAGTCAGCGTATGATAAAGGAATAAATGATGCCTCTCATCACGCGGCTGATGCTGCAAAATTTTAAAAAGTTTCCGGAACTGGACGTCAGCTTCTGTGCAGATCGTAATGTGCTTATAGGAGATAATGAATCGGGCAAGAGCACTATTCTGCTTGCGCTGGATCTGGTATTAAGCGACAGCCGGCACCGGGTAGAGGCACTGGGGGTGGAATCCCTCCTGTCACAGTCAGCGGTCAGACGCTTCCTGGAAGGCGAGCGCCGCGCGGATCTGTTACCCGTGCTGACGGCTGATGTGTTTCTGAGTGAAGGAGGAGATCCTGACCTGAACGGCAGACAAAATTTGACGGGTATGGATGCAGACGGTCTCAGAATGCGCATTGCGCCAATGATTGAAGAATACGGTCAGGATATACACCATGTACTGCAGCAGGATCCTGATAATTTCCCCTATGAATACTATGCCGTCCGGTTCAGCACATTCTCCGGTGGTCATTTTGCGGGCTTCAGACGCTATCTGCGCCATCTGCTGCTCGACAGTGCACGCATCGATAACGATCACGCTGCACAGGAATATACGCGCACGGTTTACAACGTCAATGTGCCAGTGGCCGATCGGTACCGGCTGGAAAACAGTTACCGGCAACAGAAAATGCACTTCTGCGCCCAGCATCTGTCTGCCGTAAACAATACGCTGGAAACGTATCAGTTTGGCGTGCGTTCCGGCACCAAATCAGGTCTTGAGGCGAATCTTGACATTACTGAGGACGGTATTTCCTTTCGCCATCGCGGAAAAGGAAGGCAGTGCTTCATTAAAACAGAGTTTGCGTTGCAGCGGCATCAGCGGCAAGGCGAGCTCCACGCACTGTTGCTTGAGGAGCCGGAGAATCATCTTAGCCATGTCAGTATGAAGAGGCTGGTTAACCAGCTTGCCACTGAACGCCAGACGCAGGTGTTTATTGCCACGCACAGCAGCCATATTTCCTCACGCCTTGATCTGCGTAAGGCAATCCTGCTCGGGGCTACCCGGCCGGTACTGATGAATGAGCTTTCCGCCGAGACTGCCGCCTTCTTCATGAAAGCACCGGATAATAACGTGCTGGAATTTACGCTGGCGAAACGTGTGCTGCTCGTGGAGGGGGATGCGGAATTTATCCTGATAGAGGCCTTTTATCGTCGACTGTATGGCAGAGCGCCGGAGGATGAAGGGGTACATATCATCGCAATCGGCGGGACGAGTTTCCGTCGTTATCTTGAACTGGCTCGCCTTCTGGAAAATCGTGTCGCGGCCCTTCGCGACAATGACGGCAGCTATCAGCAGAATTGTGATGAACGCTATGCTGACGTGCTCTGTGCCCGCTCTCGGGTATTTGCTGATCGCGACGACAGACGATCCACATTTGAAATCAGCCTGTATCAGGATAATACCGACCTGTGCGATGCGCTTTTCAGCGGGTCACGGCGGACGCTCACGGTGCAGGATTATATGCTGGCCAATAAGGCAGAAGCGGCATTCCTGCTGTTACAGCTGCACGGTGAAGATCTGTCTGTACCTGATTATATTCAGGAGGCACTGGCGTGGATAAGAGAGTGATATTTGCAGTTGCCGGCTCGGGCAAAACCACATTACTGATACGGCGGTTAAGGGAGGACAGGCGGACACTGATCCTTACATTCACCGTGAATAATGAAGCTCATCTGCGAACGCAGATTATCAATCGCTTTGGCTTTATCCCGGGCGGGATCCGTGTGATGACCTGGTTTGAGTTCCTGCACGGTTTTTGTTTCCGGCCTTTTCTGCAGGAGCAGCTGACGTCACGTGGCCTGAGCTTTGCGCAGCCTCCCCTAAGAGTTCCGCGTACGAATGCCCGGCATTATCAGGATTCTGCAGGACGACTGTATCACCGGCGGCTCGCACATCTGCTGACAGCCCGGGGGCTTCTGCAGGATATCCGTACCCGGCTTGCCCGTTATTACGATGAATTGTTTGTCGATGAGGTCCAAGACTTTGCCGGGCACGACTTCAATTTTTTGTTGGAGCTCTGCCGTGCTGAAATATCTGTGTTGTGTTGTGGCGATTTTTATCAACATACCTTTGACACAAGCCATGATGGTAACGTCAATTCAACGTTGCATGACGACATTACCCGGTACGAAGCCCGCTTCAGGGCAGCGGGTATCATGGTGGATCGTGAAACGCTTAGCCGGACATGGCGCTGTTCGGCAACAGTGTGTGAATTCATCACCGGACAACTGGACATCCGTATTGCGGCCCACGGAACATATACAACCCTTATTGAAATGGTCACGGATGCAGAACGCACAGCTGCACTGCACGCGGACAACACTGTTATTAAGCTCTTCTATCGGGAACATCACCGTTACGGCTGCCACTCACTGAACTGGGGCGTCAGTAAAGGGCTCGACCACTTTCAAGATGTTTGCATCGTGATGGGGTCCGCTCACTGGAAGCTTCTCACCCGTCAGGAACTGACAGCACTTCCACCGTCGTCCCGTAACAGGCTTTACGTGGCATGCTCACGGGCGCGTGGCAACATTTATTTTGTTCCAGAAACTCATCTGCGCCGATTCCGAAATTGAGTTAGCTGCTTCTCAGTAGGGCACAATCCAGAAAAAAAGCTGTACGGCCAATAACGTAACTTCCGGCTGGAAAAGTGCGGATCCGGTTTTGGCTTTTTTCGGATCTGCGGTGGAGAAATGAGAAAACAGGATATGCACAGCATATCCATATGCCACGCATCTGCATATGTGACACCTATACAAACCAGTCCTGCAGGCATATACTGCACATATGCACTTACACATCATGCATGATCAGCCGGAGGAACATCCATGCGCACAGTTTCGATATTTAAAAACGGCAATAACCGCGCCATCCGTCTGCCCCGGGACCTGGATTTTGACGGCGTCAGCGAGCTGGAGATCGTCCGGGAAGGGGACAGCATCATTCTGCGTCCCGTCCGGCCGACCTGGGGCTCGTTCGCGCAGCTGGACAGGGCCGATCCGGACTTTATGGCGGAGCGTGAGGATGTGGTCAGCGATGAAGGACGCTTTGAGCCATGAAGAAAACCTGGATGCTCGATACTAACATCTGCTCGTTCATCATGCGCGAGCAGCCGGCAGCGGTACTGAAGCGCCTGGAGCAGGCGGTGCTGCGCGGTGATCGCATTGTGGTCTCGGCCGTGACGTATGCCGAGATGCGCTTCGGCGCCACCGGCCCGAAGGCCTCGCCGCGCCATATTCAGCTGGTCGACGCGTTCTGCGCGCGCCTCGATGCCATCCTGCCCTGGGACCGGGCCGCGGTGGACGCCACGACGGACATCCGGGTGGCGCTGCGCCTCGCCGGGACGCCGATCGGCCCGAACGACACGGCCATTGCCGGGCACGCCATCGCGGCCGGCGCCGTCCTGGTGACGAACAATGTGAGAGAGTTTGCGCGGGTGCCGGGCCTGATACTGGAAGACTGGGTTAACTGACCACAAGTGAATACAGAAGGTAATAATGTCCGCTTTGTGCCAGAGGCGGACATGTCAGACGTTTAATGCGACTGTCAGGACGCTTTCCCGCCGCAGTAGGGCTGTGGATGACTGGCCAGTGGGTGCGAAAGGTTCATATTGTGCGAGCTTTCTATTTCAGCGATTATTGTCTGATAACCGCTGGTAATGGTCCCAACTTATTGATAGTGTTTTATGTTCAGATAATGCCCGATGACTTTATCATGCAGCTCCACCGATTTTGAGAACGACAGCGACTTCCGTCCCAGCCTTGCCAGATGCTGCCTCAGATTCAGGTTATGCCGCTCAATTCGCTGCGTATATCGCTTGCTGATTACGTGCAGCTTTCCCTTCAGGCGGGATTCATACCGCGGCCAGCCATCCGTCATCCATATCACCACGTCAAAGGGTGACAGCAGGCTCATAAGACGCCCCAGCGTCGCCATAGTGCGTTCACCGAATACGTGCGCAACAACCGTCTTCCGGAGCCTGTCATACGCGTAAAACAGCCAGCGCTGGCGCGATTTAGCCCCGACGTAGCCCCACTGTTCGTCCATTTCCGCGCAGACGATGACGTCACTGCCCGGCTGTATGCGCGAGGTTACCGACTGCGGCCTGAGTTTTTTAAGTGACGTAAAATCGTGTTGAGGCCAACGCCCATAATGCGGGCGGTTGCCCGGCATCCAACGCCATTCATGGCCATATCAATGATTTTCTGGTGCGTACCGGGTTGAGAGGCTGTGTATGTGAACTGTAACTGCCATGTTTTACGGCAGTGAGAGCAGAGATAGCGCTGATGTCCGGCAGTACTTTTACCGTTACGCACCACCCCGTCTGTAGCTGAACAGGAGGGACAGCTGATAGAAACAGAAGCCACTGGAGCACCTCAAAAACACCATCATACACTAAATCAGTAAGTTGGCAGCATCACCAGCCGCATTTAGGCTGTAGCCCAAGGCGATGTTTGCGATGGAGGCACCGGGTTCAGAACACTCCTGAATGACCTGAGCCTTGAAAGATTTGCTGTAGGTACGGCGCTGAGGGCGCATGGAAAATCCGCTTGATGGGCCATGGCCTTCGGCGGCGGTGTCGGGAAGGTGTGTTGGCCGGACGGATACTGTTGAACTACGTTGTCTGGGGCAACGGAAGTGTTTCGGCCCGACTCTGGAACGCGATCCGCAGCGACGACTGGGCAATTCCGCACGTTGGCCTGAGCAGCCTCGGGGAAATCGTCGTCTGGGCGCGCCCAGACGAGTTTCCGCCAAGGAACATGCAGACGAGCAAGGGGCTGCGGGCACTCGGCTACAACGTGAGGATCGGTGTTTGATCGAGGCGCCTGTGGCACACGCAGGCTGACGAGCCAGGCGCTGTCCATTGCCTGAGCAGTTGACCTGCATCAATGGGGCGGGAGAACGCTGCACATTGACTCTTGAAGTTATTCATAGTAGGTCTAATATTACAAAGTATTGCAAGGATTTCCTTGGCCGGAACCGCAAAGCGACGCGATTGGAGAGGGTGAGATGAAAGCGCACCTACAGGTGATTTTCACGCTCGATGAATTGGCTGCGTACTTGAAAGTCGGCAAGCGGACGCTTTATCGGCTCGCCGCACACGGGGAAATTCCGGCTTTCAAGGTGGGCGGGACGTGGCGGCTTCGTCAAAGTGAAATCGATCAGTGCATCAATGATCAGACCCGAGCCGGAGCAAAGAAGGAGGTGATGCGCAAGCGTGAACAGCAGAAGTCATCCGAGCAGCTCGTGTCGCCTGGGCGCACTGCCCGTCACAGCAGGCAAAGGGCTTGAGTAACTCGTTTTCCAATTTTTCTGGAGGTATGACATGGACATCGATTTCAAGAAGTTGGCTCCCTGGAACTGGTTCAAGAACGAGCAGCAAGAGCAGCAGACCGTCTCTTCCCTGCCGGTGCAGCGCAATGACCTGCCAGCGGCGAGCGGGCCAGTCAGCCCGATCCTGCAACTGCATCGGGAAATCGACCGGCTGTTCGATGACGCATTCCGGGGCTTCGGCTTTCCGGCGTTGAACATGCCGCAGTGGCCATCCGATTGGTCGGGCATGCTGAAGCCGGCCTTGGACATCCAGGAAACCGACAAGCAGTACAAGATTACCCTGGAAGTGCCCGGTGTCGAGGAGAAGGACATCCAGATAACTCTCGACAACGACGTGCTGATGGTGCGTGGCGAGAAGCGCCAGGAACAGGAGAAGAAGGAAGGTGGCTTCCACCGTGTGGAGCGCTCCTACGGCAGCTTTCAGCGTGCCTTGAACCTGCCTGACGACGCCAACCAGGATTCGATCAAGGCATCGTTCAAGAACGGGGTGCTCACGGTCACGATCGACAAGCGCGAGGTCAGCGCGCCGAAGCAGGGACGCTCGATCCCGATCAACGGCTGACGTCGCCGGCTCGTTCGTCACAAGAAAAACCCGGCACGAGACGAGGAGTCGCGGCTCGCGATGCCTCGTCGCCTCAACCTTGTCAACCTTCTCAGGAGCATCAGCATGGCCAGAAAACAATGCCAGGTCTGCGGCCAACCCGCCACCGTGCGGGTGGAAGCCAATCTCAACGGTCGTAACAGCACCATGCTGTTGTGCGACGACCATTACCGGCAATTAGTGCGCCAGCAAAAGCGCACCGTTTCGCCGCTGGAAGCCTTGTTCGGCTCGCGCAGCGGCCTGTTCGAGGACTTCCTCGGCAGTGACTTCTTCCGCATCGGCGAAGACGCGACGCCAGTTGCCGCCGATACCGATGACGTGGTCGATGCCTCGTTTGGCGAGCCCGCCACCGCAGGTTCGGGTGCGCCGCGCCGTCGCGGCAGTGGGTTGGCCAGCCGCATCAGCGAACAGTCGGAAGCCTTGCTGCAGGAGGCCGCCAAACACGCTGCCGAATTTGGCCGCTCCGAGGTGGATACCGAACATCTGCTGCTGGCGCTGGCCGACAGCGACGTGGTCAAGACCATCCTGGGTCAGTTCAAGATCAAGGTCGATGACCTCAAGCGGCAGATCGAGTCTGAGGCCAAGCGCGGGGACAAGCCCTTCGAGGGCGAGATCGGCGTGTCGCCGCGCGTGAAGGATGCGCTCAGCCGCGCCTTCGTGGCCTCCAATGAACTCGGCCATTCTTATGTCGGTCCAGAGCATTTCCTGATCGGTCTGGCCGAGGAAGGCGAAGGGCTGGCCGCCAACCTGCTGCGCCGCTACGGCCTGACGCCGCAGGCGCTGCGCCAACAGGTCAGCAAGGTGGTCGGCAAGGGCGCCGAGGATGGCCGCGCTGAGACGCCGACCAACACGCCAGAACTCGACAAGTACTCGCGCGACCTGACCAAGATGGCGCGCGACGGCAAGCTCGACCCGGTGATCGGCCGCGCGCAGGAGATCGAAACCACCATCGAGGTGCTGGCCCGGCGCAAGAAGAACAACCCGGTGCTGATCGGCGAGCCGGGTGTGGGCAAGACCGCCATCGTCGAAGGGCTGGCGCAGCGCATGGTGGCGGGTGAAGTGCCCGAGACCTTGCGCGACAAGCGCCTGGTGGAACTCAACATCAACGCCATGGTGGCCGGCGCCAAATATCGCGGCGAGTTCGAGGAGCGCGTGCAGAAGGTGCTGAAGGAGGTGACCGAGCACCAGGGCGAGCTGATTTTGTTCATCGACGAGGTGCACACCATCGTCGGTGCCGGCCAGGGCGGTGGCGAAGGCGGGCTGGACGTGGCCAACGTGTTCAAACCGATGATGGCGCGCGGTGAACTCAACCTGATCGGCGCCACGACGCTGAACGAGTACCAGAAATACATCGAGAAGGATGCCGCACTGGAGCGGCGCTTCCAGCCGGTGACGGTGCCCGAGCCGACGGTGGCCCAGGCCATCATGATTCTGCGCGGCCTGCGCGACACCTTCGAGGCGCACCACAAGGTCAGCATCTCCGAGGACGCGATCATCGCGGCGGCCGAGTTGTCCGACCGCTTCATCACGGCGCGCTTCCTGCCGGACAAGGCGATCGACCTGCTCGACCAGGCGGCCGCGCGCGTGAAGCTGTCGGCCACGGCCCGGCCGGTGGCCGTGCAGGAGCTGGAGTCCGAACTGCACCAGCTACGGCGTGAACAGGATTACGTGGCCGCGCGCAAGCAGTACGACCAGGCCGCCGAGCTCGGCAAGCGCATCGAAGCCAAGGAGGCCGAGCTCAAGAAGCTCGTCGAGGACTGGGAGCGGGAGCGGGCCTCCGGCAGTGCCGAGGTCAAGGCGGAACACGTGGCGCAGGTTGTCTCGCGCCTGACCGGCATCCCGGTCAACGAGTTGACGGTGGAAGAGCGCGAAAAGCTGCTGCACTTGGAACAACGGCTGCACGAGCGCCTGGTGGGACAAGACGAGGCGGTCCGTGCCGTGGCCGATGCCGTGCGGCTGTCCCGCGCCGGCCTGCGCGAAGGCAGTAAACCGGTGGCTACCTTCCTGTTTCTGGGCCCGACCGGGGTGGGCAAGACCGAGCTCGCCAAGGCATTGGCCGAATCGATCTACGGCGATGAGCACGCCCTGTTGCGCATCGACATGTCGGAATATGGCGAACGCCATACCGTGGCGCGGCTGGTGGGCGCGCCTCCGGGCTATGTCGGTTACGACGAAGGCGGTCAGCTCACCGAGAAGGTGCGGCGCAAGCCCTACAGCGTGCTGCTGCTCGACGAGATCGAGAAGGCACACCCTGACGTCTACAACATCCTGCTGCAAGTGTTCGACGACGGTCGCCTCACCGACGGCAAGGGCCGGGTGGTGGATTTCACCAACACCATCATCATCGCCACGTCCAACCTGGGTTCGGACATCATCCAGCGACGGCTGAAGGCGCGTGAGGCGGCTGGCGAGGAGTACGAAAAGACCAAGGCCGAGGTCATGGACGTGCTGCGCGGCCACTTCCGGCCCGAGTTCCTCAACCGCATCGACGAGATCATCGTCTTCCATGCGCTGGGCAAGGAGGAGATCCGCCACATCGTCGGCCTGCAGCTCGATCGCGTGGCGCGCAGCGCCGCCAGCCAGGGCGTGACGCTCACTTTCGATCAGACGCTGATCGACCATTTCGCGGAAGAAGGCTACAAGCCCGAGTTCGGTGCGCGTGAACTCAAGCGCCTGATCCGCAGCGAGCTGGAAACTGCGCTGGCGCGCGAGATGCTCGGTGGCGGCATCGGCAAGGGCGATCACGCCAGCGCACGCTGGGACGACAAGGCCGAACGCGTGGTGTTCGAACGCAAAGAGCCACCGCAGACCCCGGCCGAGCCGGAGCAGCCGGATGTCGCGAAGGCGACCGAGACGCCGCACGGCGACGCTGGCAAAGACTCGAGCAAGAAGAAGTCGGCGAGCGACGCATCTTGATGGCGGGCGAGGCTGCCGTGTCCGACTCCATCAGCCTGGCATGGGCAGCCTCCCTGGCATCGATCGCGGTGGCGGTCGTCTACAAGCGTGATCCGCGGTCGGCCACGCCGTGGGGGCTGCTCATCAGCGGCGGCACTGCCCTCCCGCTCGCTGGCCATCCGTTTGCGTGACGGTGCGGCCCGTCTGTTCACCTGATCCTCTGGCAACTCGACTTTCGAGGAACACGGTCCATGGAAAAAAAGAATCAATGGAATACCGGCTACTGGATCGTTGCCCTCCTGCTGTTGCTGAGTTTGCAGAGCTACTGGCAGACGGCGAAAACCGTCGAGCCGGTGCCCTACAGCGAGTTCGAGAAGGCGCTGGACGAGGGGCGCGTGGCCGAAGTGCTGGTGTCGGATCGTACGGTGACCGGGCGCCTGAAGTCGCCGGACAGCCGGGGCAAGACGACGATCGTGGCAACGAGGGTCGAACCCGATCTTGCCGATCGCCTGTCGAAGTACGACGTACCCTATGCCCGCGTGTTGGAGAGCACCTGGCTGAGCGATGTGCTGTCGTGGATCCTGCCAGCGGTATCCTTCTTTGGCGTCTGGTTCTTCCTGTTCCGCCGCTTCGCCGAGAAGCAGGGCATGGGCGGGTTTCTCAACATCGGTAAGAGCCGCGCCAAGGTGTTCGTGGAAAAGAACACCGGTGTGACGTTCGCCGATGTGGCGGGGGGGGGATGAGGCCAAGGCGGAGCTGGTCGCGATCGTCGATTTCCTGAAGAATCCGCAGGACTATGGCCGTCTCGGGGCGCGCATTCCCAAGGGTGTGTTGCTGGTCGGCCCACCGGGCACCGGCAAGACATTGCTGGCCAAGGCTGTTGCCGGGTGGCCGAATCGACCCAGGCGCGCATCGATCAGGCTATCCGCGACATCGTGATGGGCGTGTTCGAGCGCGCCTACCGGATTCTCGACATCAACCGCGCGGTGCTGGAGCGCTGTGCGCGCGAGCTGCTGGCGCGGGAAACGCTCGACGAAAGCGATATCCGTCAATTGACTCAAGGACTTGTTCGGAACTGAAAACAGTAGTAGCTGCCATTCAGAGTAAACCGACGGCTCTGTTCAGTGCGTCATCCAATTCGTCGGCATTGTTCAAGGAGAACCGATATGTCTGCATTGACTCCGTGGGACCCCTTCCGGGAACTGGATGAATTGCAAAACCGCCTGGCGACGATGTCCGGACGAATACCCCAGCGACAGGGCGCCCGTACCGGCAACGAAGCCATGACCACGGCGGACTGGGCTCCAATGGCGGACATCAGCGAGGATGAGAACGCATTCCTCCTCAAGCTGGATCTGCCGGAGGTCCCCAAGGATGCCGTGCGCGTCAGCGCGGAAAACGGTGTGCTCACCATCAGCGGCGAGCGCAAACTGGAAAAAGAGGAGCAGGGCAAGAAGTTCCACCGCATCGAACGTGCCTATGGCCGCTTTGTGCGCAGCTTTGTCTTGCCTGACAACGTTGATCCGACCAAGGTGACGGCTTCCATGAAAGACGGCGTGCTGGAAGTGCGGCTTGTCAAGGCCGAGCAAGCCAAACCGAAACAGATTGAAATCTCAGTCAACTAACTTCAATCAAGAGCCCAAGATCATGAATATCAAACAGCCACAATACACCTTCTCCGCACTTGCCCTGGCGGTTGTCGTCGGACTGAGCGGACCGGCTCTGGCCCAATCGGCGGCAGGTTCTAGCCCAGGTGCTTCAGCACCCTCTGCCGCATCCAAGGCGGCACAGCCACAGGTAGATGACAAGGCCGCCCGGGAAGCCGATAAAAAGCGTGCCGAGCTCACTCAAGACGCCATCACGGCGCTCACCAAGACCCAGGAGGCTTTGACCCTCCTTGATGCAAACAAGACCAAGGAGGCGCTTGCTGCGCTGGAACTGGCCAGCGGAAAGCTGGAACTGGTATTGGCACGCGACGCCAAACTTGCTTTGGCGCCGGTCGATGTACGCGTCATCACCCACGATATCCACGCCAACGTGGAATCGGTAAAGAAAGCGGTCAAGTTGTCTCGGGAGTTGTTGGGTGATGGCGAGGTGCAAAAGGCCCGGCCCATCGTTGCCAATCTGGCCAGCGAAATCGTAATCCAAACCGACAACCTTCCGATGGCAACGTACCCGGCAGCGATCAAGTCGGCCGCACGGCTCATCGACAGCGGCAAGATCGACAACGCCAAAGCGGAACTCGCCCGAGCACTGAACACGCTGGTGGTGACCTCGGTCGCCTTTCCTCTGCCCGTGCTACGGGCCGAAGCCGCGATGGCAAAAGCTGAAAAGCTGGCCGAGACCGACAGGCGCGATGCCAGGCAGAACGAGGAGCTCAGCACCTTGCTGTCGTCCGTGCGCACGGAGATCGAGATGGCGCAGATCCTGGGTTATGGCAAGAAGGCGGACTTCAAACCCATCTTCGATCAGGTGAAGTCCATTGAGCAAAAGTCGGCTGGTGGCAAAAGCGGCAAGGGATGGTTCGACGAGTTGAAGACGCGCATCCAAAAGCTGTTTTGAGGTGATGAAGGGGCTGACTGCTCTGTCGGTCAGTCTCGCGATGTTCGCATTCAGCCCCAATAGATTCGCCTATTTTCACTATCTCATACGAGGCATATCACCATGAATGAGCAAACACCGAATCCCAATGCGACGAACGAAGGAAAAAACGAACAGGCCGCGGTAAGCAGCCTTCCTGTCAGTCCAGAGTCCAAGCCTGAAGTCGTCACGGAGGTACAGCCTGAGGTTCAGAAAGAAACGGACTCGCAGGCGGCAGACAAACGTAAACAAGTCCTCGATGAGGCAGTCTCGGCCTTGTCGCTGACCAAATCAGCGCTGGCCGCACTTGACGGCAAGGACACTGCACGCGCATTGGCAACGCTGGCCGAAGTGACGGGAAAGCTGGAGCTGATCGTCGCGCGCGAACCCACGCTCGCCCTGGCCGGCGTTGATGTGCGCACCATCGTGCACGACTTGTTCGCCAACACGGAAACCATTGAGGCGATGACCGACGAGGCGCTGGATGCCCTCAAACATGGCGAGGTGCAACAGGCTCGCCACGTGCTGGCTTTGCTGGCCAGTGAAATCGTGATCACGGTCACCAGCATCCCTTTGGCGTCCTATCCCGCAGCCGTGAAGGCAGTCGTGCCGCTGATCGATCAGGGCAAGATCGAAGAAGCCAAAGCCGCGCTGCAGTCAGCGCTCAGCACGCTGGTCGAGGAGCGCAGCGTGCTTCCGCTGCCCGTCCTGCGTGCGAAGCTGCTCCTGAAGCGCGCCGAGCCCCTGGTAGAAGATGGTCAGCGCAGCGAAGCATCCAATGAGCGCCTGGAGACATTGTTGAACGAAGCCCGGCAGCAGTTGGAAATGGCAGAACTGCTGGGCTATGGAAAAAGGAAGGACTTTGAGCCCCTGTACGCTGAACTCAAGAAAATCAAGGAAAAGACGGGAGGGGGAGGCTGCGGAAAAGGCTGGCTCGATGAAGTCAAGGCAAAACTGTCCAGGTTGTTCTGAAACCGCTGGAGAGGGGGCGCATAGCGCCCCCTCTCTTGTCCCATGAGTGTTTGATTTTTTATTTTGTATAGATCTTTAGGAGATATTGCATGAAAACAGACACCATCGCCAATTCCAATGCGGATGACCCCACCAAAGCACTGTGTTCGCTGAGCCAAAATTGGTGGCTTTTTGTGCTGCGCGGTGTCTTGGCATTGATTTTTGCAGCCCTCGCGTTCTGGATGCCACAATCGGCTCTGTTGGCCATGACCATCATGTTCGGCGCATTTTCCTTGGTCAATGGCGCGTTCAACTTGTTTGCAGCGGTGCGCCATATCCAGAAAAAAGAGCGCTGGGGCTGGCTGCTGTTCAGCGGCATTGTCGGCATACTTACGGGCGTCGTCGTCCTGGTTGCTCCTTGGGTCGCCACGATAGTCTTGGCTTCTTTTTTATGGGCTAGCGTGGGCTTCTGGGCGATTTTCACCGGTGTGCTGGAGATATCCGCCGCCGTTCGGCTGCGTCGGGAAATCAAGGGTGAAATCTGGCTTGCCCTCAGTGGACTGCTCTCGATTATCCTTGGTGCTATCGTCTTGTGGATATTTTTTACCCGTCCGGTCGAGTCATTCGTGGCCGCAGGCTGGCTGTTGGGTTTCCATGCGGCAGTCTATGGCGTCACGCTTTTGTTCTTGAGTTGGAGTCTTCGCAAACGCGCCTGGGGTAAGAGCGTGCCAAACCAAAATCTATGGATATGAGCATCCTCGATTCATGCCTCCATAGAAATGACATCGAAGGAGTCATACATGCAGATACAATATAGCTATCGAGCTATCGACAAAGAGTTTCATGAACCTTGGCAGAGAGCTTTGGGAAATGTGATCGAGCACGCCCTCAAGCCATTGCTCGACAAACACACTAAAGATTCAGCGCGACTTCAAATCGTCCTTGATCGCGACAAGATCAAGCGGCAATTTCTGGCCAGTGGCTATATGCACCTGCCCGGCAAAAAGATTGTCAGCGTTACTGCATCACATGACGAGCTGACGCCCCTCGCGCAGATGCTCGCACAGTCGTTGTTCCGTCAGGCCAAGAAGCATTTTGACCGACTGCATGCTCAGGATCAAATCAAGCGCAAAGCACGACGCGAGCGCTTGCGCGAGCTCAAGGTGCGGATTGCCGCAAAACCCGCATCAGCCGCCCATGAGGCCGAGGTGACCCGAATGCCTCTACTGTCGAAACTTGAGGCTGTCGCAAGGCGTGAGCTGGCTTATCTGCGGGCCGTCGGCGATTTACCGCGCGATTATCCGACGCTGCGCGACGTGGTGGATGAAGCGATTGTCCGAGCTAAGGTGGAATGGCAATCCGTGCCGGGGGAAAAAGAGGCTTACACCGGTCTTTTGAAGCATCTGTTCGCCGTCCTGGATAACGAAGTGGCAAGCAGCCGGCAATTTGGCGAATTCGTTTCTCTGGACGCGCCGGTCGAACCGGATGCCCAAGACGTGGCCGAGGCCATGGTGGAAGAGGAAATCTTCGAATTTTATCAGCACGATGACACACTCAAGCTGGCCGATATTTTCGCTGGCAGTCAGCATCCCGATGTCGCAACGATCGCGGAACAGGAGGAGCTGATTGATCGGTCGAGCGAGTTCGCTTTTGCATTTGACCTGCTGAAGGACATGCCGCGTTTGTGGCGGCGCATTTTTCTGCTTATCCGTGTGGACGGGCTGAATGCCAGCAGCGTCTCTGAAATCCTGCTGATTCCTAGTAAGGAAGATGCTGTCCGAAGGTGGCTCATGCAGGCCGAAGCATTCATCGCTGCTCATCTGGAAGAGGCCGGAGTAAGCAAAAACGGGAACGATTGGATCCAAGGCGTTGATTGGTCGGCATTGTCTGTGACCCGAAGCGAGGCAGCCTCACTGTGGTCCAAGGAGGCGAACCATGAAGAATGATCTTCACCTCGTCTGCCCGCATTGCCAGTCCATCAACCGCGTACCGACTGCGAAGCTATCGGAACATCCCAACTGTGGCCGCTGCCAGCAGCCCTTGTTCACGGGCGAGCCCATCGAGTTGACTACGGCGACGTTCTCGCGCCACGTGGAGCGCAGCGATCTGCCGCTGCTGGTCGATTTCTGGGCGCCATGGTGCGGGCCGTGCAAGATGATGGCGCCACAGTTCCAGCAAGCGGCGCACCAGCTCGAACCGAGGATCCGGCTGGCGAAGGTGAATACCGAGGCTGAGCCCCACCTGGCCGCGCAGTTCGGTATCCGCAGCATCCCGACGCTCGCCCTGTTCCAGGGTGGGCGGGAGATCGCCCGTCAGGCCGGCGCGATGGGCGCGCAGGACATCGTGCGCTGGACGTCGACGCAAGTGGGGCGCTGACCGATGCAGGGCTTGCTCGGCACTACGCTAATCCTGCTGGCGGCTTGCAGCCTGGCGGCGATGGCCACGGCGGCGTTCAGAGTGCCCGCCTTGCTGGGGTATCTCTCTGTCGGCGTTGTACTGGGCCCCTCAGTCATCGGCGTGATCGCGCCGGGGGAGACGCTGAGCTTTCTGTCCGAGCTGGGCGTGGCGCTGCTGTTGTTCATGGTCGGACTGGAATTCTCCCTCGGAGACTTCTGGCTCGCCCGCAGGACGGTGCTGATGGCGGGCGCTCTGCAGATGATCGCCGTGGCCCCGCCGCTGATCCTGCTATTGATGTGGCTGGGGCAGCCCGGCCAGAGCGCCGCGCTGCTCGGCACTGCGGCGGCCATGTCGTCCACGGCGCTGGTCAGCCGACAACTGGCCGACCAAGGCGAGCTCACCACCCGCCACGGACGCAGTGCCATCGCCGTGCTGGTCTTTCAGGACCTGGCCAGCGTGCCCCTGCTGGCCTTGCTGGCGATCTGGGCGCGCGGCGAGTCGCCGAAGATCGAGCATGTGCTGCTCGAAGTATTCGGTGTGCTGCTGCTGTTCGCGGCAGCGGCCCTCGTCTCGCGCCGTCTGTTGCATGGCCTGCTGGGCTGGGTGGCGCGGCGGGGCCACGAGGAATCGTTCGTGCTCGTCTCCTTGTGCGTGGTGGTGGCTGCCGCCGCTGCTGCGCACGCGGTCGGCGTATCCGCCGCCCTGGGGGCCTTCCTCGCCGGGATGGTGCTGGGCGAGAGCGACTTCCGGCACCACATGGAAAGCCACCTCAGGCCGTTTCGCGATGTGTTGTCGGGCGTGTTCTTCGTGACCATCGGCCTGCAACTGGACGCAGCACAGATTCTTTCGGCACCGCTGGCGGTGCTGGCGTGGCTGGTGGTGCTGGTACCGGTCAAGATCCTGCTCAATACGCTGGCCTTGCGGGCGACGCGCCTGTCCGCCCTCGATGCCTGGCGCACGGGCATAGCGTTGGGGCACGGCGGCGAGTTCGCCCTGCTGTTGTTGGGCACGGTCTTGCAGCAGCATCTGATCCCCGCGACCGTCGTCCAACCCATGCTGGTCGCGCTGGTGCTCAGCATGGCCCTGGCACCGCTACTGATCCGCCATCACGATGTACTTGCCCGGTTCTTGAGCCGCACCGGCGGCGTCATTCAGCCACCCCAGGCTGAAGAAGTCGAGATCGCCGCGCAGACGACGCGATATCGAGACCATGTCATCGTTTGCGGCGCGGGCGAGCTTGGCCTGACAGTCAGCGAGATTCTTCGCCACGCCGGCGTGGCGCATCTGCTGCTGGAGGCGGACGCGCAGAAGGTAGAGGCCGCGCGTGCCGCCTGCGCGCCGGTGTTCCATGGCGATGCCAGTCGGCCCGATACCTTGCTGGCTGCCGGCTTGACGCATGCGCACTTGGTGGTGCTAACGTTCGCCCATGCCCAGCAAGCGTTGCGCATCGCCCAGGCGATTGCCGAGCGCCGTCCGGCGCTAACCTTGTGGGTGTCATGCAGAAGTACGACCGCGGCCGATGCATTTCGCGCCATGCCTAACGTGCGCGTGTATCAGCAATCCTTTGCCGCAGCTATTGGGCTGGCGGAACAGGTGATGTCGACGCTTGGCATGTCGACCGAGTTGATTGAAGGACACATCAGCGCAATGCGCCGCCGTCTCGACAGCAGCCGTTTTCCAGGGAGTTCATAGTCATGAAATCAAAACGCCTTAACCCATTTCAGGTCTTGCGTGACCAATTGGCCATCATGAGTTTTTACGAGCGCTTCGAGCAGGTCGTCGCGCTCGTGCTGTCGGCGGTGATCGCCGTCATCATCATGGTGTCGCTGTTCCAGCTCATCTCCATCGTCTTCACGCTGCTGGTTCTCGATGCCTTCAATCCCCTGGACCACAAGGTATTCCAGAGCGTGTTCGGCATGATCATGACGCTCTTGATCGCGATGGAGTTCAAGCATTCCATCGTGCGCGTGGCGCTGCGTCGGGACAGCATCATCCAGGTTAAGACGGTGGTCCTGATCGCGGTGATCGCACTCTCCCGCAAGTTCGTGATCCTCGACTCCGACGCGAGCCCCGCAAAGATAGCCGCGCTGGCAGGCGCCACGCTGGCTCTGGGTGCGACCTACTGGCTGCTGCGCAAGCGCGGCGACCGCGCCGCCGAGACCTCTGAGCATGACCCGTCATCATCCGAGTGATCCGCGCACTGTGCTCTTGCAACACCGCTGGCTCAACCGCCTGCAGACCGGGCTGTTGGTCCTGACCCTGGTCGGGATCGCAGCCGCAGCAGGGAGACTGCCATTTGGGGAAGGCTGCCTGTGGCTCGCGCTGTTTGCCGTTGCAGGTGCGTTGCTGCTGGACCCGGTAGCCGCGTCGGCGCTGAGCTTGCGCCTGTACCGCGTACGGACCTTGCACCCGCAACAAGCCCACGAGATGTGGGCCCTGTTGCGCGAGCTGCCCGCCCGTGCCGGTTTGCCCGCCACGCCGGTGCCGCACTATGTGCCCAGTGCCGTCGTCAACGCCTTCGCCACCGGATCGAAGCAGGAGGCATCGATCGCCCTCACCGATGGCCTGCTGCGCAGCCTGAGCCCACGCGAGCTGGCGGGTGAAGTGGTTTACTGAATTTGGCCACCTGAACAGAGGTGATATGCTCACCTCAGAACAATACAGGTGCCATAATGAAAAAAAGAAATTTCAGCGCAGAGTTTAAACGCGAATCCGCTCAACTGGTCGTTGACCAGAATTACACCGTGGCAGATGCAGCCAGCGCTATGGATGTCGGCCTTTCCACAATGACGCGATGGGTGAAACAATTACGTGATGAGCGGCAGGGAAAAACACCAAAAGCCTCCCCCATTACCCCGGAACAAATTGAAATCCGTGAGCTCAGGAAAAAGCTACAACGTATTGAAATGGAAAATGAAATATTAAAAAAGGCTACCGCGCTCTTGATGTCAGACTCCCTGAACAGTTCTCGATAATCGGGAAACTCAGGGCGCGTTATCCTGTGGCCACTCTCTGCCATGTGTTCGGGGTCCATCGCAGCAGCTACAAATACTGGAAAAACCGTCCTGAAAAGCCAGACGGCAGACGGGCTGTATTACGCAGCCAGGTACTTGAACTGCATGGCATCAGCCACGGCTCTGCCGGAGCAAGAAGCATCGCCACAATGGCAACCCAGAGAGGCTACCAGATGGGGCGCTGGCTTGCTGGCAGACTCATGAAAGAGCTGGGGCTGGTCAGTTGCCAGCAGCCGACTCACCGGTATAAGCGTGGCGGTCATGAGCACGTTGCTATCCCGAATCATCTTGAGCGACAGTTCGCCGTAACGGAACCAAATCAGGTGTGGTGCGGTGATGTGACCTATATCTGGACGGGTAAGCGCTGGGCGTACCTCGCCGTTGTTCTCTACCTGTTCGCAAGAAAACCAGTGGGCTGGGCCATGTCGTTCTCGCCGGACAGCAGGCTTACCATGAAAGCACTGGAAATGGCATGGGAAACACGTGGTAAGCCCGTCGGGGTGATGTTCCACAGCGATCAAGGCAGTCATTATACGAGCAGGCAGTTCCGGCAGTTACTGTGGCGATACCGGATCAGGCAGAGTATGAGTCGGCGTGGAAACTGCTGGGATAACAGCCCAATGGAGCGCTTCTTCAGGAGTCTGAAGAACGAATGGGTGCCAGCGACGGGCTATGTAAGCTTCAGCGATGCAGCTCACGCAATAACGGACTATATCGTTGGATATTACAGCGCACTAAGACCGCACGAATATAATGGTGGGTTACCACCAAACGAATCAGAAAACCGATACTGGAAAAACTCTAACGCGGTGGCCAGTTTTAGTTGACCACAACACCTGGTAAAAATCGAAAAATGCCACCGACTGTTCAAGTTCAAAAAGATGCTCAGGCTGCCAGTTCCCTGTCAGTGCCTGCTGAAGTACTTCAGGCGTCTTCTTACATCTGACATCACGATACTGGATCAATATTGAAGGATCGCGCTCACCACTGACAATAGCTCTGACGATTGAAAGACCGGTAACGCCAGTGATATCCGATACGGCATGATGTAATTGCACATTCATCTGCATCAACGCCTTCTGCATATGCTGGATATGCGCAGCCCGGTATTCAGTCAGGCGTTCCCGTTGTCTCAAATAAGACCTGAGTACGGAAATGTCGTGTTCAGGTCTGAAACTGGCCCGGAGAAGACCAAATGAATGCAGTTTCTGCAGCCACTGTGCGTCGTTGACATCAGTCTTGCGACCGGGAACATTTTTTGCGTCTCTGGCATTAACAAGGATCACATTGAAACCCGCAGCTTCAAGGATCTCAAAAGCAGGCAACCAGTAAATGCCTGTGGACTCCATGGCGACGGTCGTAATGTGACAGGTTTTGAGCCAATCGGACATCCGAT
Source organism: Phytobacter diazotrophicus (assembly GCF_052061655.1). Lineage (NCBI taxonomy): Bacteria > Pseudomonadati > Pseudomonadota > Gammaproteobacteria > Enterobacterales > Enterobacteriaceae > Phytobacter > Phytobacter diazotrophicus. The sequence goes on from NZ_JBQGXD010000002.1 coordinate 73,789, forward strand.
GAAGGTCGCCGGTGAAACTTTGAAAAGTTCTGACCGGCTCGGCGTCAGCATCAGGCGGTACGGCGACAACGTGGAATTCAGCGCCAATATCAACGCCCGCAGCATGAGGATGGACAATAGACATTCGGGAGGATTTTTTCATGGAAATCTCCTTGCTCATTTCGATGAACGAAGGAGGGGACGACGGAGAAATCACCTTCCTGAACGGGATCAAAGTCACCACTGTCGGATCCGCCACAGTCCCTGAACCATGTTTTTTTACGGGGTCATACCACCAAAAGGCCGACGGCTGCTTCCTTCGTTAAATTAGCCTGCCAACTTCTCCGGGGAGTTTCTGAGACTCAGGACAGGGTTTGACCCATGGACAGTTTTTTAATATGTCCCGTTCGTCGGTAACCCGTTTCAGCTCTTTCTGGAGACGGCGGATCTCGGCCTGAGCATCTGACTGTTCTTTATGAGTGGAAGAATCCGGACCGTACTTCTTTATCCAGGCATAAAGGCTGTGGGTGGTGATATCGAGACGTGTTGCAACGCTGGCAACAGAATAACCGCGATCAACAACCTGTTTGACTGCTTCAGTTTTAAACTCTTCGGGATAACGCTTACCGCTCATGGGCACCTCTCTTTAAGCCATCTTAAATGACTCTGAGGTGTCTGTTAAACCCGTGGCGATTCAACCCTTGAACGTTAATCATTCTCAGGTAAGTTAACAGGGATTTTCATAGTTATTCTTCGCAAAATCAGTCCTGCTGAATATGCACAGTCCGTATGACAGAAAAAAGTATTCAACTAATAATTTGCGAAAGAAATATTACAGCATTTACCTTTATGAAATTTAGGTTAAATCACTATAGTGATTACAAATAATATCAATTATCGTTATGTAAATCCTTATCATTGAAGGTTGCAAGACAAAATATTATATTTTTGTCTCTTCAATCTTAAGCTTTCCTTAAGATTGAAAGATATATTTTTATGGTTTTTTTTATTTTTATCATCGCTATATTGTTTTGACTAATGTGGGAGCAATTGAATCCTTGTATGCGACATTTCGCTGGTTTGTTAGGAAAGGGAGGAAAACATGGGCTAAAACTCGAAAAGATTTAGTGGTGCGTTTTCTTATACCTCTTGCGCTATCTATGTAAAGTATAGGCGGTAGAGCTTAATGAAAACAATTGATCCAGGAATTCTGAATCATGCCTGTTCTTTGCGCGATAAATTTATATTATTCCATTAGATGAATCTATTTCATCATTAGCATTTTATGTAAGGGTCTATCCAGAAAGGGTGCAGAATGGGGGGTAATGGTCCCAACTTATTGATAGTGTTTTATGTTCAGATAATGCCCGATGACTTTATCATGCAGCTCCACCGATTTTGAGAACGACAGCGACTTCCGTCCCAGCCTTGCCAGATGCTGCCTCAGATTCAGGTTATGCCGCTCAATTCGCTGCGTATATCGCTTGCTGATTACGTGCAGCTTTCCCTTCAGGCGGGATTCATACCGCGGCCAGCCATCCGTCATCCATATCACCACGTCAAAGGGTGACAGCAGGCTCATAAGACGCCCCAGCGTCGCCATAGTGCGTTCACCGAATACGTGCGCAACAACCGTCTTCCGGAGCCTGTCATACGCGTAAAACAGCCAGCGCTGGCGCGATTTAGCCCCGACGTAGCCCCACTGTTCGTCCATTTCCGCGCAGACGATGACGTCACTGCCCGGCTGTATGCGCGAGGTTACCGACTGCGGCCTGAGTTTTTTAAGTGACGTAAAATCGTGTTGAGGCCAACGCCCATAATGCGGGCGGTTGCCCGGCATCCAACGCCATTCATGGCCATATCAATGATTTTCTGGTGCGTACCGGGTTGAGAGGCTGTGTATGTGAACTGTAACTGCCATGTTTTACGGCAGTGAGAGCAGAGATAGCGCTGATGTCCGGCAGTACTTTTACCGTTACGCACCACCCCGTCTGTAGCTGAACAGGAGGGACAGCTGATAGAAACAGAAGCCACTGGAGCACCTCAAAAACACCATCATACACTAAATCAGTAAGTTGGCAGTATCACCACCTCTGCCTTCGCAAAGAGGGGCCTTAACCGATAGAAATCTCGTCCGCCCATTTTGTCGCTGCCTGCATGGCCTCGATGACGGAGAACTCACTGATATTCAGCGTATGGCAGATTTCTGAAGCGCCTTCCCAGTTATACTGTTCATAACACAGAGAAAGAGCCAGTATGTTATAAAGATCTCCTTGATGTTCACAAAGCGCAGCTGAGACAGCATGCGGAACTGATATCTGTTTAATTAAATCTTCCATCGGTACTTCAAGAATAATATCTAACAAGGAGAACAGGCCACACACAAATGCATTACAGGGTAATAAAGCGCGTTCTGTCTGGCGGGCAATCAGTTCACAAAATTTCCCGCGGACCATACTTAAATGATAGCACTCAGAAACGCCAGCCACGCCCATATTTGCCAGTGCAGCTACCGTAACAAAACGCCTTATCGCATCACACCCCAGATACATCAGCATTTCTTTCAGGGTAAAATTATCTGTTTTCATAATGCCATGCGATTTAAACAGTAAGTTTCTTACATAACGCATTATTTTATAAGACAACGTCAGATCCGTTTTTAGCAGGCTTTCAATAGCTGAAAAATCAGGGGCCTCCCTGTTTACCTCCATCATCAGCCTGCATAAAGAGAGCGTATTCTGAGGAAGACATTTATTCTTCATAATCTCGGGCCGGCTAAAGAAATACCCCTGAAAAAAAGAGAAACCCGCGCTCCTGTACAGATCAAATTCTTCCTTCGTCTCCACTTTTTCTGCGAGAAATTCTGTGGTTTTTAACCAATCTTGTTTTACGTTTATATAATGAAGGATATCCTGATAGCTATTTCCTCTTATATCAAATTTAATGACACTGATATACCTGAGGAAGCGATCCCACGAGTCTTTCATCGTGAAATCATCGAGGGCAAGCTGATAGCCTTTGTTATGCAGGTCCTTCACCGCATCGAAGAGCCTTTCATCAGGTATGGCGTTTTCAAGAATTTCGATAACCACATTCTCGTGCGGCAAAGCGTCTCCCAGGCCACTGATGAGCATCTGGTGCGGAACATTGATATAAGCACTATGACTGCAGGCAATGCGGGGAACAGGAATGCACAGAAACTGATCTGATATCACCCGTGAAGTGGCATATTCTGGCGAAACATCAGGAAAAGCATTATTCATACCATCCCTGAAAAGAAGCTCATAAGCGATAGTGCGCATTTCCCGGTCAAAAATGGGCTGGCGTGCAATGTAGGAATACATGTTTATTGTCCACAGATCGGAATTAAGGTTTTAATCAGTTCAAGCTTAACACAGACTATTTCAGCAATAAATGTGATCCGGTGCAAAAATCATGCATAAAAGAACCGGGAATATACGACATTCATATTCCCGGAAAAAAGAATTGATCACTGAGTTGTTACATAACTACATCATGATTGTGTTCGCAAGGATGGCTGCTGTCCAGAGGGAGTAAATCTTTATCCTAAATATTTGACACATTTCAAAGAACCAGAAGTAATGAATACATCTTCACCCTCCGCTATCAGTTGTCGCAACTGATTCGTATTATCGTAAATATAATTTAATAAGTTAACAAACCATGATCGGGCTACTTAATTAATCATGCCCGAAATTTCACGAATAAGAATGCAACGTTTTCCTGTAAATATTCATACGTAAATAGTACTCGTAAACCGCGAAAGTTCTGTATAGTGTGAATACACCTGTCTATTATTGAAATTTATTCGTGCTGTGACCGGAATCATCCTGATCCACAGGAAGGTAAAAACCTGTCCATAGCCGCCATGCTTCCGGCGATCGGATGGCCTGGCTGAATCCGGCCCTGCTGAACGGCTCAGGTTTAAGGTTCCTCTGCGTTCTGCAGTGATAACGCCCAGGGCAATACCTGTGAAAACCTGCCGGCATAACAGCAAAAACAAAATTTCAAAGGGCAGTGACTGAGTTTCACTGTCCTGTAATCAGGGCTTTTCCCTGCATCCGGACTGGCGCACGGCAGCAGGCACGGTGCATCCTCTGACCGCCTGTTGCATAACAGATATTTCACCCTTTTTTTCTGACGTGGCCGGATGAATACCTTCCCATTATGTCAGAATACCCATGGTAATACGTCTGATGAACAGCAAAGAAGGGTCATCTAATTTTAATGAACTTGTCGGGGAAGCTGCCTTCGATGTTCTTTTCACGGGTCAGCCTGTCACGACCGCCTCGATAATTCATGCATTGCGGGCGCGTATGCTTACAGAACAGAACAGTGAAAGATGTCTCGCCTATCAGGCTGCAATTGACACTCTTACTTCTTACGCAGAAGCAGCCAGTGTTCAGCGATCGCCGAGGAAGAAGGGCATTACCCGTTCACCTGCGGAACAGTTTCCCCCTGTACGGCCAGGTAAATACCGGCACTGACTTCGCTGATCCAGCGGGACAGACGTGAAAGCCCGCCCCCCAATCCTGATGGCATACTCCAGGGAGATATAAACACGTTACGGACAAATCAGAAGAAGACCACAGTGCAGGGCAGTAATGGCGGAAGAACACGCCAGCACTGATGGTTCATTGTGATGTGTCTGCCGGGCCGGCGGTACCGACGAAGATGTCATCAATCTGGCTTCAGACTGACTGTCGTGCCCGGCCATCCTTTTTCAGTTTTTCCGGTAAGGATGTCAGCGGCAGCAACAGGTCATCCCTTCCGTGGCTTTGTTGAATAAATCGAACTTTTGCTGAGTTGAAGGATCAGATCACGCATCTTCCCGACAACGCAGACCGTTCCGTGGCAAAGCAAAAGTTCAAAATCACCAACTGGCCCACCTACAATAAAGCCCTCATCAACCGTGGCTCCATAACTTTCTGGCTGGATGATGAAGCTATTCAGGCCTGGTATGAGTCAGCAACACCTTCTTCACGAGGCAGACCTCAGCGCTATTCTGACCTTGCCATCACGACTGTGCTGGTCATTAAACGCGTGTTCAGGTTGACCCTGCGGGCTGCACAGGGTTTTATTGATTCCATTTTTACACTGATGAATGTTCCGTTGCGCTGCCCGGATTACACCAGTGTCAGCAAGCGCGCAAAGTCGGTTAATGTCAGTTTCAAAACGTTCACCCGGGGTGAAATCGCGCATCTGGTGATTGATTCCACCGGGCTGAAGGTCTTTGGTGAAGGCGAATGGAAAGTCAAAAAACACGGCAAAGAACGCCGTCGTATATGGCGAAAGTTGCATCTAGCCGTTGACAGCAACACACATGAAATCATCTGTGCAGACCTGTCGCTGAACAATGTGACGGACTCAGAAGCCTTCCCGGGTCTTATCCGGCAGACTCACAGAAAAATCAGGGCAGCATCGGCAGACGGCGCTTACGACACCCGGCTCTGTCACGATGAACTGCGGCGTAAGAAAATCAGCGCGCTTATCCCTCCCCGAAAAGGTGCGGGTTACTGGCCCGGTGAATATGCAGACCGTAACCGTGCAGTGGCTAATCAGCGAATGACCGGGAGTAATGCGCGGTGGAAATGGACAACAGATTACAACCGTCGCTCGATAGCGGAAACGGCAATGTACCGGGTAAAACAGCTGTTCGGGGGGTCACTGACGCTGCGTGACTACGATGGTCAGGTTGCGGAGGCTATGGCCCTGGTACGAGCGCTGAACAAAATGACGAAAGCAGGTATGCCTGAAAGCGTGCGTATTGCCTGAAAACACAACCCGCTACGGGGGAGACTTACCCGAAATCTGATTTATTCAACAAAGCCAATTTATGTTTGGATCGTGTTAATTCTTTATTAAGAAGAAAAATAGTTCTTAAAATAGCACTCTTTGCCAAAATTTACGTTAAAGAATTCTTTGAATCTGCCGTTTTTAATATAATAACGGGAGAGGAAGTATGAACAGTTTTTATCATTTTAAACAGGCGCTGGATTCAAAACAAAAAAATATGGCCATGTTGATTTTACGGGATAAGACAGAATCTGTCGCCCGGAAAATCATGGAAAAAGCAAAGATCCATGTTCCTGATTATAAGGGCCGGATATTCTGGCAGTGGGTTCAGAAATATATCATCAGAGCATGTGCTCAACGTGAGGATAAAAACATTGTCTATTCAGACCACCGGGAAAATATCCACCGGCAGACGTCTCAGTTCTCTGCCTATACTCAACCCGTGGGGGACAGATTTGGTCAAAGTCATTGCGCTGGCCGCAATGATCACAGACCACATCAATACGGTGCTGCTGAGTTCGCCGCGACTGGAACTGTATGCGCTGGGCAGGACAGCATTTCCCCTGTTTGCTCTGATTTGGGCCATGAATGTCTGCCGGGACCCGGCGAGACTTCAGTTGAGGGCACGCCGGCTGTGGATTTGGGCGGTGGCCACACAACCGGTATTCACCCTGACTTTTCAGGGGCTCGTTCCCTGGTACGCGCTGAACATACTGTTCGTCTTTGCCGGCGTCACACAGCTGCTGGCACTCCGCCACAGCGCAGGCAAATATGGCGCACTGTGCGGCCTGGTATTGCTGGCTATCATGGTCTGGCCGCTGACGCCTGCCAGTTATGGCATTCCGGGTCTGGCCCTGTCTCTGTCCCTGGCACTGTGGTTCGCGTTACCGGCGGGCACTCAGCGCAACGCGTCGGGTTTCACGGCAGTGATATCCCTGGCGATGCTCAATGGGGTAACACATCTCACCGATGCCCCGTTAGCCGCCCTGGTATTTGCAGTTATTCCGACGATGCTTCTTCCGGCCGTCGCAGTGAATGTCGTAGAAAAAATTCAGATCGGCCATACGCAGCGGTTTATGCATCGTCACTTCTTTTACCTGGCTTATGTGGGCCATCTCATAGTGCTGAGCCTTATCCGGTATTTCAGCTGATACGTCGGCGCCGGCTGAACGTGCAACCACGATATTTCCACCGAGAACAAACAGAGGATCTCTGATGAGCAGCAAAACTGGACAGGCAATTTGTGCCGGGATAAACAGACATATCACACATCCCACCGGCCGCGCGCGTTCCAACGCCATTGCGCATTCCGGGCGCTATGTGGCGCTTAACCCTGCAGAAATCGAATGCTTTATGTCGTTACAGGGGTCCGCTTGGAAAACGGAAAATATCCTACGTTAAGCCTGTTTCTTTAGCTGGCATTACAAAAAGCGAGCGTCTGCATGGTATAGACAGACACCCGAATACGATAAAAATGAGACGAAAAAAACAGGTTACTTAACCCGCTTCCCCGTTTCGTCAATGACCTTTTCGCCGTCCTCTTTGGTAAACGCTCCTTTCTGACCTTCAGGTAGAATATCCAGCACTATTTCTGAAGGGCGGCAAAGACGAGTGCCAAGCGGCGTAACGACTACCGGCCGATTAATCAGGATCGGATGTTGAAGCATAAAATCAATCAACTGCTCATCACTGAATTTCTCTTCATCAAGGCCCAGGCGTTCATAAGGCTCAACATTCTTACGCAGTAATGCACGCACCGTAATTCCCATATCTGAAATAAGTTTAATCAGCTCATCACGTGTCGGTGGCGTATCGAGGTAATAAATTATCGTCGGTTCGTTGCCGCTGTTACGTATCATCTCCAGCGTGTTGCGTGAAGTGCCGCAGGCAGGGTTGTGATAGATGGTAATGTTGCTCATATCTGTATCTCATTACAAAGTGATGGAGAGCCGCAACGCCAGCGCGGCCAGAGTGACAAACAGCACGGGCAGAGTCATGATAATGCCGGTGCGGAAGTAATAACCCCAGGTAATCGTTATATTTTTCCGGGCAAGAACATGCAGCCAAAGCAGGGTTGCCAGACTGCCAATCGGGGTGATTTTCGGGCCTAAATCGCAGCCAATCACGTTGGCATAAATCATTGCCTCTTTGACGACGCCAGTCGCCGTACTCCCGTCAATCGACAGCGCGCCAATCAGCACCGTCGGCATATTATTCATTACCGACGACAGGAACGCGGTCAGGAAGCCGGTGCCGAACGTTGCTGCCCATAACCCCTTTTCTGCCAGCAGGTTCAGTACACCAGACAGATACTCCGTGAGCCCTGCATTGCGCAGGCCATAGACCACCAGGTACATGCCCAGCGAAAAAATCACGATCTGCCATGGCGCACTGCGCAGGACTTTCCCTGTGTTGATGCCATGACCTCTTTTCGCCACGATAAACAGTACTGCTGCGCCAGCAGCTGCTATCGCGCTGACAGGGATCCCCAGCGGCTCCAGAACGAAGAAACCGACAAGCAGCAATAACAGGACAATCCAGCCCGCCCTGAACGTTGCCGCATCCTTTATCACACTGGCAGGCGTCTTCAGCAGCGAAACGTCATACGTTGCCGGAATATCCCTGCGGAAGAAGAGATGCAGCATGATCAGCGTGGCCGCAATCGCTGCCGCATCCACGGGGATCATAACGGAGGCGTACTGCGTAAAGCCCAGATCGAAGAAGTCCGCCGAGACGATATTCACCAGGTTAGAAACAATGAGTGGCAGGCTGGCCGTATCTGCAATAAATCCTGCAGCCATGACAAAGGCCAGTGTCGTGCCCTGGCTGAACCCCAGTGCGAGCAGCATCGCAATCACAATCGGCGTCAGGATCAGCGCGGCGCCATCATTGGCGAACAAAGCAGCAACAGCGGCACCGAGCAAGACTATCCAGGTGAACAGCAGGCGGCCACGTCCGTTACCCCAGCGGGAGACGTGCAGTGCGGCCCATTCAAAGAAGCCGGACTCATCGAGCAGCAGGCTGATGATGATGACCGCAATAAATGCCGCTGTCGCGTTCCAGACGATATTCCAGACAACGGGAATATCAGCGATATGAATGACACCGGTTCCCAGCGCCAGCACAGCCCCGATACTCGCGCTCCAGCCAATACTCAGGCCTCTGGGTTGCCAGATCACCAGTACCAGCGTCAGTAAAAATATACTCCCTGCCAAAAGCATCTCAGACCCCATCATATATGATTTTGTAAATATGTTTTCCTGCCTCAGCAGGAGGTGCAGGCTGATTTGTCCAGCCATCCACGTACATCCTCGCGCAGACACTGCCAGGTCGTCGTGATTGTCTCTGCTGCCCACGCCGGAATATGGGGTGACAGACGATAGTGGATCCATTTGCCTTCCCGACGGTCAAGAACCAGATCAGCCTCGCGAAGGATAGCCATATGTCGCGAAATTTTGGGCTGCGATTCGGAGGTGGCAACGCAGATATCGCAGACGCACAATTCTCCGGACTCCCGGAGAAGCATGACGATGGCTAGCCGTGTTTCATCCGACAGGATTTTGAAAAGCTGAACAGGTTGTAGCATTTTTCACTCCGTTCCCTTTAGAATACACATATGTTAGATCATATGTATTAACTTTAAAATCACCTGTTCTCTCCGGAGGAGAAAAATGGAACAATTTCCAGCCCTGAATACTGACTGTTTTGATCAACATATTGCCGAACGTCTGCACCTGCAGGAGCCCCCACGGATTCTGATCCTGTATGGCTCAGTAAGGGAGCGCTCCTACAGTCGCTTTGCCGCGGAGGAAGCAGGTCGCCTGCTGACGGCGATGGGCGCGGAGGTGAAATTCTTTAACCCCTCCGGTTTACCCCTGCCGGATGATGCCCCGGATACGCACCCTAAAGTCTCCGAGCTACGCGGGCTGGTCAGATGGTGTGACGGGATGGTGTGGAGCTCGCCGGAACGGCACGGGGCTATGAGCGCGGTGATGAAGGCGCAGATCGACTGGATACCGTTGAGTGAAGGCGCGGTTCGTCCTTCGCAGGGCAAGACACTTGCAGTGATGCAGGTTTGCGGCGGTTCGCAGTCCTTCAATGCCGTGAACCAGATGCGCATTCTGGGCCGCTGGATGCGGATGTTCACAATTCCCAACCAGTCCTCGGTGGCGAAAGCCTGGCAGGAATTTGATGAGAACGGAAGGATGAAGCCGTCCTCATGGTACGACCGTATCGTAGATGTCGCAGAGGAGTTGTTTAAAATTACGTTGCTGCTCAGGGGACAAACCAGCTACCTTGCAGATCGCTACAGCGAACGAAAAGAGAGTCATCAGGAACTTTCGTACCGCGTCAATCAGGAAAAAATATAACGCCTTCTGATCGTATAAATACACACCATGAGCGTTTTCACAAAGTCTCCTTCTGCCAGGCAGCGGATAATCTTACATGTGTCTGTCGTTTTCAGAAGACGGCAGACCGGACTAAAACTATAGGCATATCATTTGCCTTCAACAAGTTCACCGAACAGCTCTTTCACCCTGTTTCTGGCGTCCGTTAGCGCTATGTGCCCTTGTCCGGTGATTTCATATACTCGCCGACTTCGTCGACCGGCCTGAACATGTCGTGAAGTGAGATACCCCTTCTTTTCCATACCGTGCAGCATCGGATACAGGGTACCCGGGCTGAGTTGATAACCGTGGTGTCGCAATTCCTCAATGATGCCCAGACCAAAGACGGGTTCTTTGGCTGCATGATGCAGGATGTGCAAACGGATCATCCCGCCGTAAAGATCTTTGTCGGTCACGCCCGGAACCTCACAGTGCTAAACTCAACAACCAACCCGCAACACCGCAACTCACTACGACCAGCCACGGCGGCAGTTTCCAGAACATCAGAGCGACCAGTGCCACAAGGGCAAGGCCGAAATCTTGCGGAGCGAGAACTGCGCTCGTCCATACTGGTTGATAGAGAGCTGCCAGCAGAAGGCCAACTACGGCTGCATTAATACCCTGCAACGCTGCTTGTGTACGGATATTGCGGCGCAGACTTTCCCAGAACGGCAATGCTCCCACAATCAGAAGGAAGGACGGTGCGAAAATTGCCAGCAGACAAACCAGACCACCCAGCCAGCCAGAAGGCACCTGGTTCATCGAAGCCCCGAGAAAGGCTGCAAAAGTGAACAACGGTCCAGGAACGGCCTGGGCAGCGCCGTAGCCAGCCAGGAATGTATCAGTGCTGACCCAGCCAGAAGGAACGACTTCAGTCTGCAGTAATGGCAGCACGACATGCCCGCCTCCAAAAACCAGTGATCCGGTCCGGTAGAAAGTTTCTACCATTAACAGCGTCGGATTTGGGAATATCGCCGTCAGCAATGGTAACCCTGTCAGTAGCACAAAGAACAGCGTGAGCCAGAACAATCCGACGCGACGCCGTATTGAAACGGGCAGCGGATCATGTACCGTCGTCTGCTGAGGTTTGAACAGTAACATGCCAGTGACAGCCGCAGTGACGATTACTCCCACCTGTCCCCAGGCCGATGGCACAAGAAGCACAAAGCAGGTTGCTACTGCCATGACAGTAATACGCGGTATATCCGGGCAAAGATTTCGGGCCATGCCCCATACAGCTTGCGCGACCACCGCAACGGCTACCACTTTCAGCCCATGCAATACACCAGAGGGCATCACATCCCCGTAACTGGTCATCCCCAGCGCAAACAGGATCAGTGCAACTGCTGACGGTAGCGTGAAGCCGGCCCATGCTGCCAGCGCCCCGGTATAACCGGCCCGGGACAGCCCGAGCGCTATACCAACCTGACTGCTTGCTGGTCCCGGAAGGAACTGGCACAGAGCGACCAAATCTGCATAGCTGCGCTCGGTCAACCACTGCCGTCGCGTCACAAACTCATCGCGGAAGTAACCCAGATGGGCAATTGGGCCGCCGAAGGATGTCAGGCCAAGTCGGAAGAAAATCAGAAAGACAGCCCAGGGGCTGTGATCATTCCTGGCAGTATCGTTCATGGTCAGATCCTGATTGCTGGTTTTATTGGCTATTATAATCGAATTTCGTTATCGAAATTCGATTATAATAGCCACTGCTCCCTGTGGATAGAATGATGTTTCATGCTTTCCAGATGTTTACTTCAAGAACAGTTTCAACTGCCTGGCCAGTTATGGGCTTTATTCACATTCAGTATTATTGCTGTCCTGCTTTTACCCGGAGTATGGTTTGCCGGGTGGTATTAAATTCTCTGGCAACCGCACTGATACTGGCCCCGGAATTAAGGCGCTCTGACACTATTTTTTTTTGCTCCTCGCTCAAGATGGGCGGACGACCGAAGCGTTTCCCGGCTGATCTTGCCCGAGAAATCCCTGAATGTGTGCGTTCAATCAGCAGATCCCTCTCAAACTCAGCCACAGCTGAAATCACCTGCATAGTCATTTTTCCGGCCGGGCTGGTTAAATCCACACCTCCGAGAGCGAGACAATGAACACGGATATCTAAAGTAGCCAGTTGTTCAACTGTTTTTCGGATATCCATCGCATTACGGCCGAGTCGGTCAAGTTTGGTGACAATCAATACGTCACCGCTTTTCATTCGATCAAGCAACCGGATGAACCCTGGTCTTTCGCTGGCAGCAACCGAACCACTTATATGTTCCTCAATCAGCCGCTGGGGTCTGATGGCAAAACCCGCCGCTTCAATTTCATGGCGCTGGTTTTCTGTATTCTGTTCCAGAGTGGAGACCCGACAGTAGGCAAAAACTCGTGACATAGGAAACTTTCCGTACGCAAAGGGTGTCCGAATTATAACGTATGTACGAAACAAATTTCGCTGACTTTCGGACATATTGTTTGCGAGGCGTACGAAACCGACCGGTTTCGGTCAGTGCGAATGATAACTTTAATGAACTATGTGCAGGGGAAGCATTTATGCCACGGAGACAAATACTCAGTAGTGAAGAAAAAGAACGCTTGTTGATTGTGCCGGATGATGACGTATTTCTGACGCGCATGTGCTTTCTGAGTGAACATGACCTCGCGCTCATTAATAAACACCGCAGGCCAGCTAACCGTCTGGGCTTTGCAGTTTTACTCTGTTATTTGCGAGGACCAGGGTTTCCTCCCGACAAAAGTATTTCACCTCACGACGGTGTTGTCTTCAGGCTGGCGGCTCATTTGAAAGTCCAGTCTGATTTGTGGGCCGAGTATGCATCAAGAGAGGTCACCCGCTGGGAACATCTGGCTGAACTCTACCGCTACCTGGAATTATCCCCTTTTAACCGGGCGCTGCAAAAAACCTGTATTCGCCACCTTTATCCCCACGCCATGCGGACAGACAGAGGTTTTTTACTTGCGGAGGAAATGCTCTCCTGGCTCCACAATAATAAGGTTATTTTCCCCTCTGTTGAAGTGATCGAACGAACCCTGGCCGAAGCAACAACACTTGCCGACAGGGCGGTTTTTTCTGCGCTTACCGCGCAGCTTGAACCAGGGCATAAAGCGGCACTGGACCGTCTGTTGGTATCTGAGGGTGAGCAACCTTCACGGCTGGCCTGGCTGCTCCAGCCTCCGGGAAAAATTAATGGTAAAAATGTCCTGCAACATATCGACCGGTTAAATGCAATTGAGTCGCTGGCACTCCCTGACGGCATTGCACTTTCCGTTCACCAGAACCGACTCCTGAAACTCGCACGCGAAGGCAGGAAAATGAGTAGCCGGGATCTCGCAAGACTCACGGATGTTCGCCGTTATGCCTCGCTGGTTTGTATCATATCGGAGGCCAGATCCACCCTGACTGACGAAGTTATTGATCTGCACGAGCGTATTCTGAGTAGTCTGTTCAGCAGGGCAAAACGTACTCAGGCCGAGCGGCTCCAGCAAACGGGAAAGCTGATTCAGAGTAAACTGAAGCAATACGTTACCGTCGGACAGGCATTACTTAACGCCAGAGAGTCCGGGGAAGATCCCTGGGCCGCAATAGAAGACGTCCTTCCCTGGCAGGAATTCATCAACAGCGTGGAAGAGACGCGGTTCCTGTCACGTAAGGACAACTTCGACCCGTTGCATCTGATCACAGAAAAATACAGTACGCTGCGTAAATACGCCCCCCGGATGCTGTCCGTGTTGCAGTTCAGGGCTGCACCCGCCGCAATGCAGCTCAGTGACGCATTGGATACCGTCAGAGATATGTATAGAAAACAACTCCGAAAAGTACCGCCTTCCGCGCCAATCGGGTTCATCCCGGAAAGCTGGAGAAAGGTTGTGATCACCCCCAACGGCATTGACCGAAAATATTACGAATTTTGCGCGCTGAATGAACTGAAGGGAGCCTTACGTTCAGGTGACATCTGGGTAAAGGGGTCACGCCGCTACAGGAATTTCGATGATTATCTGATCCCGTCAGACGATTTTGAAAAATCACTCCGGGATAACCAGTTACCCCTTGCTGTTCCGGCCGATTGCCATGAATACATCAAGAGCCGTTTGACGCTTCTTGCATCGCGTCTGGAAGAAGTTAACGCGATGGCGCTGGCCGGTGATTTACCCGATGTTGATATATCGGATAAAGGCGTGAAAATTACCCCGCTGGATAACAGTGTCCCTTCAGCAGCATCCCCTTTTGGCGATCTGGTTTATGGCATGCTCCCTCACCCTAAAATTACTGAAATGCTGGATGAAGTGGACGGCTGGACTGGTTTTACCCGCCATTTCACACATCTCAAAAACAATCACGTCAGACCTAAAGACAGAAAGTTGTTACTGACCACCATCCTGGCCGATGGTATCAACCTTGGACTGACAAAAATGGCCGAATCCTGTCCGGGAACGACCAAATCGTCACTCGAGGGCATTCAGGCCTGGTACATCAGGGATGAAACCTATTCAGCTGCGCTGGCCGAGTTGGTCAATGCCCAGAAAAAACGCCCTCTGGCGGCATTCTGGGGCGATGGAACAACGTCATCGTCTGATGGACAGAACTTTCGGGTGGGGAGTCACGGGCGTTATGCTGGTCAGGTCAATCTTAAATACGGTCAGGATCCAGGCGTGCAGATTTATACGCATATTTCGGACCAATACAGCCCGTTTTACACCAAAGTTATCAGCCGCGTGCGGGATTCAACACACGTACTTGATGGTCTGCTGTACCACGAAACTGATCTGGAAATTACAGAGCATTACACCGACACAGCAGGTTTCACTGAGCATGTTTTTGCGCTAATGCATCTGCTCGGATTCGCTTTTGCGCCAAGGATCCGGGATCTTCATGACAAACGGCTGTTTATTCATGGAAAAGCTGAGTTGTATCAGGGGCTTCAGTCAATCATCTCGACAACCAGCCTGAATCTAAAGGAAATTGAAACCCACTGGCATGAGGTGCTGCGTCTGGCAAGTTCTATAAAGCAGGGAACGGTAACAGCATCACTGATGATGAAAAAGCTGGCAAGCTATCCGAAGCAGAATGGTCTGGCAAAGGCGCTGAGAGAGATTGGCCGCATCGAAAGGTCATTGTTTATGCTGGACTGGTTCAGGGATCCTTTACTGCGTCGACGGGTACAGGCGGGGCTGAATAAAGGTGAGGCTCGCAATGCCCTTGCGCGAGCGGTCTTTATGCATCGGCTGGGTGAAATCAGAGATCGGGGGCTGGAGAATCAGAGCTATCGAGCCAGCGGTCTGACGTTGCTGACTGCGGCGATCTCACTGTGGAATACGGTATATATAGAAAGAGCGATAGATTCTTTGAGACGAAAAGGGATCCCGATTAATGAGCAACTGATTACCCATCTGTCACCACTGGGATGGGAACATATCAACCTGAGCGGGGATTACGTCTGGAGAACGAACCTCAAACTGGGACAGGGTAAATACCGCGCATTACGCTCAGTGAATAGTAATATGTACAAAAAACAGGCTTAGCGTAGGATAATTTCCGTTTTCCAAGCGGACCCCTTACAGCTCGATAATGACAAATACGAATACACCATCCGGTTCATTGAACTGGCCATACAATGCCGGCAGCTCGAGGGAATGGACCACGCAGATGTTTGTGGTTTACGTAACGATGTGATTTTCTATGAAGCCATGTTCCACCTGTTCAGCGAAACAGGTCGTACAGCGCATCAGCAGGGTACGGTTATGAAACGCTGCAGAGAGATTGAGGAAGATCCAGTATACCTCCCCCTGTTCAGCCAGTCGTTATATCTGACCCACTGCAGAGAGCCCGGAGCAGATAAGCTGAGTGGATCTGCTGCGCCGTCGTTCCATTGCTAAAAGGCCGCATTGCGCGGCCATTTTTTATTGGTTAGGTCTTTCCGGCAGGATTTTGATGATGATTGCTACAACCAGCACCGACAGGCTAATTGCAATAATGCGTTCATGCCAGGTTTCGTAATGAAAGAACCAGTAGCAGCATAAGAAGAAAAGCAATCCCCCCATGATTGCAACTCCGGTTTCAAGCAACGAATGGAATATTCGTCGCCCTATACTCAGCTTTGGTGGCTCATTTCGTTGTTGCATGTAGTTCACTCTCTACCATGTCGAGGATCTGTTCAAACGTTCCCTGCCCCTGCGTCCGCCTGACGTGCAGTGCTTCAAGGAAAGAATTCAGAAACGGTTTGGAAGACAGTTGCCAACAGGGTCGCTGGAGTGGTTGACGGATAACGATTTAGCCTACAGGACTCCTGCAAGAATTCTACCTGGGCACGATAGTGCATAGCCATGCATTTCGTTAAAATTCATCAGGTGCGTTTCCGGTAGTTTTCGGGGTTTTAAGGTCACTCTTTTACTCTAAAAACACCGGAAACGGCGCAAATCCCTTTCCATTAGGGCGTAAAATGACGCGTTATGGCAAATCGGCCTGGTATTCCTCTTTGATGCTTTTCAGAAAGAGGTGGCCAGATTCTGATACGCGGTAGTAATCCATTCCGGATGGGTTTCCGCTTGGGACGGTATCTACCAGTCCGGCTTTAGAAAGATTATCGACAAGCCTCGCAACGTTACCAACACCCTCCATTTTTCTGCTGGTCATCGCCCGGTCCAGGTTGTACCAGGTCCAGTTAACGTCCTCTCTGGAGGCCAGAAGTTTCAGGATATTCAGTTCTGTTTTATTTACCATAGTGGTGCATCCGGATGATAGAGGTCTTCTACCTCACCTTTTAACTTGTAATCTTCAAGAGTAGCGGTGTGGGTATTGTTCCACAACTCATGGGCTTCGAGATTATCTGCAGGAGCGCCGGTTTCCCATCCTAAATTACAATAACGCTGATATTCACGACATTCATGAGTATAGTAATTTAAATCTACTTGTTCATGGGGGATTTCTCCATCGGCTATCTTTTTTAGCCTGTTAATCATGAACTCATTTCCTGGGTCTTCACCAAATCGTGACGTGTGTTTCTCAACAATTGCTATACCTTCGTGGGTGATATTCACGCCATCCGTCGTCAGGTCTTCAATCGGGCCGCCCGCTTTATCAGGATCGAATGGCCTGCCTGATACTGTGCCTCTGGCCCCGAATTGTTCCAGCTCTTCCAGCTCAGGAAAACGCATCCTTCCCATCGTCAGCCCGGCCGCTACAGACGCGGCGGTAATAAATAAACCTTTGTTATCCATGACCTGAGCATAACCTGCAGGCGCATCACCACCGAGCTGCTCTGCGGTCTTTTTGAACCCATCGATATTGCCGTTATAAACACCACCCGCAGCGAGAAGCCGACCGGCGGATTTACTGTTAATGGTTTTTGCTGACTGAGCATGTTGCACCGGTACCGCAGGACGAACGGAATAGACCTGGCGTTTTAGTTGTTGACTAATGATGTAGTGGAGACGCGAATAAAGGGGGAGTGGAAGGCCATCCTCGATATTTCCTGATGATGTCAGCACACCAGTGACAGGGATAGCTGTTATGTTTTTTCTCAGCAGAACGACTTTCCCGGCTTTGATATCGGCCAGCGCGTCGCTGTATGCCATCCATGGATGCTGATAGTGAAACGCATTGTACTGGTTAACAAAGGCGTTGTAGCCCTGGGGTAAATCCCACACCGGGATATTCCGGTTTGGCAGAGCTGTGTCAGCCAGGTAATGCGCTGCCGTCTCCGGATGAATAATGTGGATGATATCCTCCAGATAGATGTCATCCACTGACCTTGCCTGACAGTGATGAAGCATGATGTCCCTTTTTTCTCAGAAGTTATCCGTTCCATTATTGCGCATACGGTAAAATTGACAATTCACACGCATCCAGTCAGGTAACAACTTTAGGCAGACAGGAGCGCGAGCTGTGCGCAGCGCGACCCTGAATGTGCCGCAGGCACATGCCGGCGGCAATCATGCTGAATACGGCACTGATCTGGAATCCGCCGGAGGACCCGGCGAAGCCGGCTTCATGATAGATGATCGCTATTAACCCCCTCACCCTGCTAAGCCATAACCCGCTGAAAGCGACTCAGGAGCTTCTGTGCGCGGTCGGAGTGGTCACGTCAAGGCCAAAGGCCGCTGACGGGGCGTATCTCCGCGTGTGAGCGTTTACGCGAACTACGAGCGTGTTTGATGGTGTGTCCGCGATAATTCTTAAAGCGGTACAGATTTAGTTACATCATCCCTTTTAAAGCGGCGTTGTTCCGGGCCTCTGGCCCGGGGCGGGGCTGCTTTTCAGGGCTGGAGACGCGCTGAGATTCCGGCATTTAGCACTGACGGGACCCGCCGCTTGCGGTGGGGGGTGCATCAATTCTGAGCGGCGTGGCCGCAGGACACTGCAAGCGAAGGCATATTCACTGAGCCCAGGCTCTTAACTTTAAAGGATCTGTATTGAAGTAAGAAAAGGTCACTACGCATGTAAGCTTCTGATTGCATAGATGAATGAAAACCAGTTGCATCTATATGTGGATAACGTAAATAAATGATCGGCGGGAAGGATAAAGGATCGCGTTTCTGGCCAGATACGGAGGGTGGGTTGTTCAGAAAACATCCAGTGATTTTCTGCAGACGTGCAGAATCCGCCGCAGTTAAGCGGAGGATGTCAGAGAACAGGTGTTATTCCTGCTGTCGGGCGACCTTTCGGATCCAGGCCAGACGCTGGTTCAGGAGTTTCTGGAAGCCAGCCATGGTAATTCCCTCATGCTGCCCCTGCCTCATTTCGTGCTGGAGCTGGAGGGCTATCTGATGGCTTAGCGTCGCATCGTCTTTTTTCTCAGCAATGCGGGCAATTTTTTGCTTACGCCGGATATCCTGCGCGGTCTTGCGCTTCTGCCAGGTAATTTCTACCAGTTTTTCACGCTGAAGACGGGCGGCTTCGGATTTAGTGAGAGGCTTCTGCCCCTTCCTGCTAAGCCCCATATTCATCCAGGCCAGTTGCTGGTTACAGGCTTTATGCCAGGCCTGGGCAGAACTCCCGACCATGTCAAAAAAGCGGTCGGTAACCTGGATGTCCGCCGGGAAGTAATGCCGGGTGACTTTATCCCACAGGAGCTTATAGGTAATCAGGCCATATGCCGCCAGTTCCTGAGCTGCGCGCGTCGCACGGGTGATAGAGGTATTACCCGCCTTCGAGCAGGTTGAAAGGCCGGCTTCATGAGCCAGCGTGGTAAAGCTGACAGGAATAGTGCCGCTGATGATATTGAGATGGTACACCATGGCATGGACCAGAGCATTGATGGCACGGGCACGGTGCTTGTTGAAATGACGAACGCGCACCATTAACTTGCTGGTTTTATGGTGACAGGCATCATAGTAGTAAAACCCCGCCCAACGGGAAACATCCCGCGCGGATACTTTTTCGATCAGGGTTTTGTTAAACGCCGGTAGTTTGTGCTTATGGTGCACCGGCCGGCTGAATGCCGGTGTGGGATTGGCCACATAGCACTGTCTGACGTGTGGATGTAATTCTTTAGTCACCGGGCCCTATACTTATGGCGGTCCGGTCTTGTGTTAAGTGGTGCATGCGTTATAATCCTTCACAGGCAAAGCGCCTGCTTTATTACCCCCTGATATCTGAAGATTCCGCCAAGTTTCTAGACAGATTTCGGGGGGTTTTTGCATTCAGGCTCTGGCAAGTCTGCCGTCCCCTGCTCCCGGGCGTTTTTCGGATACGCCCTATCCTGATAATCCTTAATCCCGTCACCCGTTCGCATATACAGGCAGCGAGTCTCGATACCGTCCTTATCCTGATTGAGTTGTCCCACCACAAGACGCGTCGATCAGCCGGGTAACCGATTTGAGATAAGTCAGGCATCTGAATTTATTACATGCAAAAACCCCACCACAAGGTTCTTGTATGTCACTGATTCTACCCAAACGCCAGCAATTTTTCTAGTTTTTGATAGAATCAATGGCCAAAAAGCGTTACTTGAGTTACTAAGTATTAATGCAACTCAGAAACAATCGGTGACAGCTCAATCTTACAGATAAGTATCCCCTTGACATTCGAGCTCTAACTTGTTGCTTTTTAAATTGATTTTATATTAACTTAGTATAAGTTATTTCAACAGTATGGTAGATATGAACTAAAGTCACTAAATCTACATTAATGTATGTTTATATCTAGTTATTCACGAATTGCCTATTGATAGCTTGTTCAGTTAAAAAAACCATTAAAAATGTTGTTTTCGAATAAGAGGATTTTTAATGAAAGGAAATGTACTTGGTGACATTCGTGCAGAGCATGATTCTAACATGCTTGAATCATCATTTTGGCAAACTACTGACTACAAAGCACTCTTAGAATCTTATGATCGATGCATTGTTGTTGGTCGTCGAGGAACAGGTAAAAGTGCATTGGTTCATATGCTATCAAAACATTGGCGTAGTAAACCTAAAACGCATGTCATGACAATAACGCCAATTGAAGAACAAATAATTGGTTTGAGAGATGTTATCACATTATTTGGCGATAATTATTTGCACATTAAAGCAGGTAGCAAGCTTGCTTGGCGTTATGCGATATATATGGAAATCTTGTCAGAAATAGCATCACATTATAAAATGAAAAATGATTTAGATTATAAAAGCATTGAGAATCATCTTTTGACATGGGGCCCTAAAAGGCAAAACATAAGCAGTAAAATTAGAAAAAAGCTTATTTCAATACTTGATGAAAATAAAGATCAAAAACCTGCGACTAGAATCTCTGAGTTATCAGATAAATTTGAATTGGATTTGATTGAAGAAGTGATTTTAGAAGCAATTAGTAAATCCAATCAGCAATTTATTATATTTGCAGACAGGTTGGATGAAGGCTATACACCAGATAATTTAGGAGTTGCTATAGTTGATGGTTTCATACAATCTGTAATAGATATCAAACAAAACTTTGATGAAAAAGTAATTGCATTTGCCTTTGTTAGGGATAATATACATAGAGCAATATCAAAAATGGATCCAGATTTTACAAGAAACATTGAAGGTCAAGTGTTACGTTTACACTGGGATGAATATAACTTATTTAATTTAGTTTGTAATAGAATGAGAGCTGCATTCCAATCCACTATAGAAAACAATACAAGAGTATGGAATGCTTTTACTGCTAATGAATTACAATCTACAACTGGTTTCAAAGAAACTCTAAAGTTAACTCTTTACCGTCCGCGCGATATACTTGTGCTCTTGAATGATGCTTTTTTAAGAGCATTTACACAAAACAGAACAAAAATAGTTATAGAAGACATAGAGGCTACTGCTAACACTATTTCACAGAATAGGCTAAATGATCTCCATAAAGAATATGAGATAGTTTTTCCTGCATTAGACATTTTTACTAATGTATTTGCTAATAAACATGCTAACTTTAGTGTTAGTGAAGCATGTAAGCTCATTAAATCAGTTTTAGATGATGAACAAATAAGCAACAAACCTAAACTTCAAGATATTCTTTTATTTGAGGATCCACTTCAAGTTATCCAGCGCTTATACAGTGTTGGTTTTTTTGGATTATATAATGTTCAATCTTCATCATTTGTTTTTTGTCATGATGGTAAAGAGCCTGAAAAAGTTTTTACTCCACAATCTCAGCTATTATTACATCCCTGTTATTGGCTTGCTCTAAGTGTACATGACTCAGACATTAGTCTTGAAACTGCTGAAGATATACATGATGAATATGACATTGAAGTAAGTTCTGCATCGGAAGAACAAAGAAAACAAAGAATAGGCGCGTTGCTTCAAGAGTTAAGCGAGATACCAGAAGGGCTTTCTGGTGCTGTAGATTTTGAAGCATGGGCATTAAAAACTATAAAAATCCTTTTTGCTACCAATCTTGCAAATATTGAATTGCATCCTAATAAAAATGGATTACAGCAGAGAGATATTGTGGCAACTAACCTTGCTGAAAACTCAGTCTGGCAAAGAATACTTACTGATTATCAAACGAGGCAAGTGATTTTTGAAATTAAGAATTATAAAGAACTTGGCGCTGATGAATATAGGCAGGTTAATTCATATTTATTTAAAGACTATGGAAAACTGGCATTCATTATAAATAGAGATCATACAGAGAACCTCGAAAAGCATAGAGAATTAACTTGGGTTAAAGAGTTATATGATAATCATGGGAAGTTGGTTATTAAATTGCCATCGAAATTTCTCGAAAGACACCTCTCTAAAATGCGTAGCCCTCAAAAACATGATGAAGTTAATAAACAATTAAGTAAATTATTAGATCTTTACATTCGTACATATTTAAGTAACAAATCAAGATGAATTTACCTTTCCTACGAAGGGGTTATCTATACCTCTTCGTAATAAAAAATAGTAACAGTAATAATAATTGAGTTGTTATTTCAATATATCATAGATATCGCCCCATTGGGCGCCAACATTTACTATCGAGCGACTTCTTGATTGTGTAAACAAATAATAAAGAATGATTCGTGGAAGCAGTAGGGACCGAACTGACTTGGCTTCTAAGCAAAGATGGGCAACTCCGGTGCGGCGGCGGCCGGATTCGAGAATTCGCCGATAATTATCTACTTATTAAAATGTACCTTTGAAAAAGTAGAGATTCCTGAGTAGACTGGATGGCAGCATCCGGCCGCATTTTTCACGCAGCGCGCCGCTCATTTTCTGGTTCCGGAACCTGACCCGTATGGCACATCACACCGACCCGCAGCTGCTTCCCCGTCTGCCGGATGACAATCCCGGTGTGTCCCTGCTGCCGGTACTCCGCGGTGACGGTGTCACGGCGGTCAACCCGGCACAGGCCTATCTGTTGTCCCTGAACTCGGCGCGCAGTCGCCAGACCATGGCCTCTTTTCTCAACACCGTCGCCCGCCTGCTCGGCGCCACGTCACTCGCCGACTGCAGCTGGGGGGCGCTGCGCCGCCATCATGTGCTGGCGCTGGCTGACATGCTGCGTGACGCCGGCCGGGCGGTGGCCACGGTGAACACCTACCTGTCGGCCCTCAAGGGGGTGGCCGGCGAGGCCTGGATGCTGAAACTGATGGATGTCGAAAGTTACCAGCACATCCGCGCCGTGCGTCAGGTCCGGGGTAGTGCTCTGCCACGTGGGCGCGCGTTGCAGCGCGAAGAAATACGTGAATTGTTTGCGGTCTGCGAGGCGGATACCGGCAGTATTGGCGTACGTGATGCGGCCCTGCTGGCCATTATTCTCGGTTGCGGCCTGCGCCGTTCGGAGGCGGTGGCGCTGAGTTATGAAGATATTGAGCCTGCTGACCGGGCACTGAAAATCCTGGGAAAAGGCAACAAGGAACGGCTGGCCTATGTGCCGGACGGCGCCTGGCAGCGGCTGCAGTTCTGGGTGGACCAGGTCCGGGGGGAGGCACCGGGGCCGCTGTTTCCGCGCATCCGCCGGCACGACGTGGTGACGGAGTGCCGGCTCACCGACCAGGCGGTGTACCATATCCTCCAGGTTCGCCAGCGTCAGGCCGGGCTGGAAAAATGTGCGCCTCACGACCTCAGAAGAACGTTCGCGACGGCGATGCTGGATAACGGCGAGGATTTAATTACCGTCAAGGACGCGATGGGGCACGCCAGCGTCACCACCACGCAGAAATATGACCGGCGTGGCGAGGAGCGACTCAGGCGGGCGCGTAATAGCCTCGATATCATTGCCTGACGTGACCTCACTGTGTTCAAGACCGGATAGTCAGCTCACGTAGCCAGATATCAACCTGACCAAACGCGTCCTGCTGCCACTGGTCTGCAGTACGCTCCCCGAGAGCCGCAGTTTCTTCTACAAACTGTTTCACACTATGCGGGCCGTAGCTTTCTAATGTTTCAAATTTTTCATCGATAAAACGGTATCCGCTAACTGCACTGTCGTGATCAAGTAGCGGTCTGCATTCGCGGGCAAGGGCCGCCGGTCCTTCCTTATAGTTGCGTATACAGTAATACACATCATAAGCATCTTTGTGCTTTTTCCTGCCGTTCAGGGCATGTCCTTTCATCGCGAGCAGCGCCGGGATGGTACATACGGACATTCTCACCATGTTATGAGCGCCGTCTGGCATCATACCTCTGAGTGTTATTTCCTCATTAAACTTTAAGGCTAGGTCGGTTCCGGATCCAGCAATAACGGCAAAATTGGCGATCAGCGGTTCTGCATTTTTTTCGATAGCAACATTTCTGGGGCGCAAGAAATCAATGATAATATCAATATCATTGCCACCATCACTGGCTTTGACCTTGCGTATGAGCTGAAAATTCCTCGTAATCCCCTCACGCTGCTCGTAACCATTTCGGAGCAGGCTTTCAACTAGCCCGGCATATTCACCATCTGCCAGTGCCTCTGAGTCCAGTCCGATATCTATATCTACGGTGCCAACATGCGGCATATCATCGTTATCCAGCAGCAGCCAGGGAACTGCTCCACCTATTATTGCGAATTTGCCGGCATAACTGCCGAGGATCTGCCCCATCTCTATCATTACGGATCTTACGGCCTCTGTTGTGCGGTCGTCATAGTCCGCTGCTGATTGTGGTTCTTTTATCGCCATGTTTACCAGTCCATCCATTCATTACGCAGGTGATCTGCCGATTCCTGTCCCCGTTCTCCCTGACTTGAGAGATCAAGATAGGTCTGTACGACTCCAGTGGTATAGATCCCCGGCGCCGGTTCAATTGCATCCTGGAAAATACCGCGATCGCCAGGCATCGTGACGATGACATTTTCCCCTTTGGCTGCGGTAGTCAGGCCAAGTCCATCGATGAGTCTGCTAAGGCCCTTTTCATCAGCATAAAAATAATGCATGCCTGTTCTCCCGTACGGGGAAAGCCACTGCGCTGCGGAAAATGAAGCCAGAACCGCATATCCTTTGTCGTCATCGCAGCCGAGCAGCACGCGCAGGCGCTCCTCAAGTAACTTCCCGTGCAGAGGGGTGTAGTATTTTATGCGTTTTCCCGCCAGTGACCGATATTCCCTTTTCCATTCATCCAGCAGAGCGTCAGGTTTGCTCAGGAGCAGTCCGTCATCATTACTTACGGCCCATTCTCTCTCCAGCAATTTTTTCCTGACATTGCTGGCGTGACCAAGGCTGATATTCCCTTTTTCAGCCAGCTCTGTGACACGCCAAGCCCGCTGCCTTTCATTCAACATCATTCTCAGTACCTGCGCGGATTTGGGGCTGAATACTGACCTCAGGCCCCGTTTTTCAGCGGCCGGGATGCTGGGCACTTGATGACTTATATAGATCCCGCCAAACCTGAAAGAAGCGTTTCCTTGTTCATCCAGAAAGGCAACATTCTGTTCTGCACAAAGCTGACGGCTCTCGGGTGACAGATAGGGTGCCAGTACCACCGGAGTGGCCTCCCCGTCGCGATCATACATGTAAGCCTTCAGCTGATGGATAGCCGAACGTATATTTTTGGGCTGGCCATTACTCTTGAATTCACAGATAAGTTCGTATGTTTTCTTCCATGAAGAAACATAGAGTATTCCATCAATTTCCCTGCCGTTGCGTATTCCCTCTTCCGACACATCGACATTGTCAATGATGGGCACCTGTTTCAGAAATGTAACGAGAGAGGTAATAGCGGTTCGCTCTGCACCTGAAATGTCTTTCATCATTAATCCAAATTTCATCAAACGTTGAAATATTTATATATAGTGAAATTGTCAAGTGCGTTCAGCAAGGACGAGGCCGTGATTACCGTTTAATTTCACTATTAATAGATTTTCACTGTATGTTGAAATTAGCAGTTATAGTGAAAATTAACAAGGAGCATTCCCGCCAGTTACGATAACTGTAGGGTATTGATCAACGAAGATATGCAGCATTTGTCTATCAATGACATGCGCATTTGTCTATCAATGACATGCATAAATACGAATATTTCATTGATGTGCATAAGCCAACAACCACAAAGACTACGTGCTCATGGACAAGAGCCCTTGTGACCTGCATCCCGCTCATTGATACAACATGATGCAAGCAATACCTTCCTTCGCTATGAGTACAATCGTGAACTTCCGCTTCACGCCCTGAGACATACGACAAGCTTCAGTAAGGGCGAGTGTCGCGCTTCAAGAGCCAGCAAATACTTCGCTTCATCGTACTGGGTTCTGCTCTTCCAGCAGTGGTAAATGATCCTTATCCATTTGAAGGCCAGAGCCAGGATTGCGGATTGATGAGATTTTCCTTTTTCTCGCAACCCCTGATAATATAGTCTGGCCCAGTATGATGAGTTAACCGTCTTGGCAGCCCATTCGACAAAGGTTTGCCTGACGAACCTGGCACACAGCCATCGCCAGTGAACCCAGGATTTCTGGCCACTTCGTTCTGTCACCGGTGCAATACCTGTGTAGTTTTGAATTTCTTCAGCGCTGTTAAACCGGTCGAGGTTATCACCAAGTGCAGCAAGCATTCTTGGGCCCCATGCCCGGAAGTGATTTGAACAGCCCCCCATCTGGCAACATGTCAAACAGCGTTTCGATTCGTTCGTCATAGGTTTTGATGATTTTACTCACGACTTTAATTTGTGTCGCCAGTACTGTTGCCATCAAAGCATTAGCCTCTATAACACTCGGGTCTGTCGTCAATGGGATAGCGTTATCAATACTCACAACATGCAGCTCGGTAAGGGTCATTGCGCGACTACCTTTGGCATTCAGAAAGTTGCGGAGCGTGTCGTGCCTGGCTCGTTTAAGTTGTTGCAGACTGGGCCATCGTATAATCAGTTCACACAGTAGCAAGCTACCCCGATGTGAGAACCACTCCAGGGACTGAGGATTGAATGGCCACGGGTTTAACAGACACCTCGGAGTCACAGTCTGGACTGGCCCCGCCCCGGTAGACGATCCTGCCCTATAGTTTGAGCATAGCAACTGTCTTTAGCGCCCGTTTACGAAGCATGTTGGTGATACATTGGATCCCATGCTTCATTCTTTTTCAGCATTGCGTTCAGTATGGTCAACAATTTTCTTATGCAGGCCGTCAGTGCAACTTTTTTGGGTTTTCCTGCGGCAACCAGGCGTGTATAGAACTCTTTAATTATCGGGTTATGCCTCGTCCCAACCAGGGCTGACATATAGAGCGCTGTACGGACTGAAGCTCGCCCTCCGAATACTGTTCGGCGACCGCGCATCGTACCGGAATCCCTGTTTACTGGAGCAACCCCAATAAGGGCGCTAATTTCTCGTCGTGACAGTGAGCCAAGTTCCGGAACTTCTGCCAGTAGCACGGCGACTGTCGCAGTTCCAACGCCTTTAACTGCGTTCAGAAGCTCGGATAATTCACTGAAATGCTTCTTGATGTGAATCGCCATTTCACCTTCAATACGCGCCAACTCGCCCTTCAGGGCCGAAATAATTGATCTAATGCTTGCATGGCTCAGAGGATGCGAGGGATGTAATCGGTTTCGTTCGGCTGTAAGCATGGCTGTTAGCTGTCTGCGTCTGGCCACCATCGCAGCCAGAATCTGCCTGTGGGCATCAGGCAAGGGACGAATGTATTTTTCCCGTTCCGGGTGCTGGTTAATAACTTCCGACATCTGAAGCAATACTCTGGCATCAATACGATCAGTCTTCGCCAGATAGCCCATTGCACGGGCAAAATCTCGAGCCTGGCGGGGATTAATGACGACAACGTCAAAGCCTTCTGATTGAAGATAACAAGCCACACCTGACTCCAGCCCCCCTGTCGCTTCCATGAGGATCAACCTTGTTTCATTTCTCTTTAACTCCCTGAGAAATTGAGTAAAACCATCAGTTCCATTTGGTACAGTGAACTGGCTGGCAATATTGCTGATTGCAATATCCAGAGTACCTTTTGAAACATCTATGCCTGCACAACGTTGATTTGACACGCTCATCCATACCCCTCCTTGCCAATACGATTTGAAGTTCGGACAACTGTTCGGGCTTCAGATGAACGGCTCAGCCTGTGCGTCAATCGCTATGCTGCGGGCTTCAATAACCCCGGGAGGAATCGGACTACACAGACCTTGCCAAATCTAAGCCAGTTCATAGTAATCCACTTTCGAGATACAAGGAGGAGCATATGGGCACACCACGATTTCCACCTGAATTTAAGGAAGAAGCCGTCCGTCAGATAACGGAGCGCGGTTATTCCGTTGCCGAAGTATCCGACCGTCTGGGCGTTTCTGCACACAGCCTCTACAAGTGGCTACGGGCTATCAAGCCTGATAACAGCGAACAGCATGCCCGGGATTTACTGGAAGCCAAAAGCGAGATCCTGAAACTCCGGGCGCAGCTAAAACGCACCGAAGAAGAACGGGATATCCTGAAAAAGGCCGCGCGGTACTTTGCAAGGGAGCCCGACTGAAGTACCGCTTTATCAATGAGCACCGCACTGTATGGGGTGTGATGACGATGTGTCGGGTACTGAATGTCGCCCGGGCCGGGTTCTATGCGTGGCTGCACAACCCTGTCCCGGCGCGTGATAAAGATAACCAGCGCCTGCTGATACTTATCCGCGACTCATATTCCCTGAGCGGAGGAGTATACGGTTACCGGCGGGTTCATGGCGATCTGAACGAAATCGGGGAAACCTGCGGTAAAAACCGGGTGGGCCGCATCATGCAACTGAACCGGATTAAAGCCGTACGCGGCTATAAAGCGCCGCGTCGTATCGCTGGCCGACCTTCAGTGGTTGCCCCTAATCGCGTGCAGCGGCAGTTTACTGTTGTCCGGGCCAGTCAGGTCTGGGTCACAGACATCACTTACATCCGCACCTGGCAGGGCTGGCTGTATCTGACGGTGGTTATCGACCTCTTCGCCCGTAACGTGGTCGGCTGGTCAATGAAACCTACGCTGTCGCGGGATGCGCTGATGATGGCCGTCTGGCGTCGAAAACCGGACAGCGAGGTCATCGTACACTCGGACAGTAAGAATATCGGCGTCAGTTTTCATCATCATGTTTGCTGTTTTGCCTGACCGGTGGATCACTGATGCAGTGAAGGCTTCCCGGTTTCCTGACTCACACTCTGAACGACCAGCAATGTGTCTTTCCCTGGACCCGTCGGTTATCGGGAAGTACTCCATGCGAGGCTTCTCCTCACCGCTACGCGTGACTCAAGAAGGGCCTGACGGCTTGTCTCTTTGCTGTCCTGTCAGGGTTATCGTCAGGGGGAAATGACGAATAATTGCAGGTACAGGAATAACCTATGGCAAAGGCAAAACCCGTTCATTTATCGCCTGTCGTT
Organism: Phytobacter diazotrophicus; assembly: GCF_052061655.1. Lineage (NCBI taxonomy): Bacteria > Pseudomonadati > Pseudomonadota > Gammaproteobacteria > Enterobacterales > Enterobacteriaceae > Phytobacter > Phytobacter diazotrophicus. The sequence continues at coordinate 103,197 of NZ_JBQGXD010000002.1, forward strand.
GGTGGCGTTGATACGCATAAAGATTTACATGTTGCTGCTGTGGTTGATCAAAATAATCGGGTCTTAGGTAGTGAGTTTTTCGCGACAACACGTCAGGGATACCGTCAGATGCTGGCCTGGATGGCATCTTTCGGAACTGTTAAGCGCATCGGAGTTGAATGCACAGGCTCCTACGGTGCAGGTTTATTGCGTTATCTCCAGAGTACCGGAGTGGAAGTTCTGGAGGCCACAGCACCAGATAAAATGGAACGCCGTAAGCGAGGCAAAAGCGATACCATCGATGCAGAAAGTGCTGCTCACGCAGCTTTTTCACGCATACGAACCGTCACACCAAAACTCGTAGCGGAATGATTGAAGCGTTGCGTGTCCTGAAAGTCTGCCGCAAAACGGCTGTTGCTGCGCGACGTATTGCACTTCAAATGATCCAGATGAATATCGTTTCGGCCCCGGATGAGCTACGTGACCAGATACGTCACCTCACGAGGATGCAGTTGATCCGTACCCTGGTTTCGTGGCGGCCCGACGTTACCGCCTATCGTAATGTCCAGGATGCTTACCGTATTGCGCTGAAATCCCTGGCTCGCAGATATCTTGAACTGCATGATGAAATAGCCGATCTGGACATCATGATAACGTCAATAGTCGATGAACTGGCCCCGGAACTTATCAAATGTAAAGCAGTGGGGTATGAATGTGCTTCGCAGCTGTTGATCACGGCTGGCGATAATCCTCAGCGTCTGAACTCGGAGTCTGTCTTCGCGGCTCTATGTGGCGTCAGCCCTGTCCCAGTCTCTTCCGGGAAAACAAACCGTCACAGGCTTAACCGTGGTGGTGATCGTGCGGCCAATAGTGCCCTGCACATTATTGCCATTGGCCGATTACGCACGGACACGAGAACACAGGAGTATGTGGCAAAACGGTAGCTGAAGGACACTCGAAAATGGAAGCACTGCGTTGCCTTAAACGTTATATCTCACGTGAAGTCTATACGCTTCTACGTAATCAAAACCGACTAATCAACAGTACTCAAATAACAACTTGACTCTTAGAAGGGCGTCCAGGGGTCCAGGGCAGCCAGTACGGCAGCGACGACTGGCAACGGTTCTGTCGGGCCAATAATCTGGCACCAAGCATGAGCCGGCGTGGCAACTGCCAGGATAATGCGGTGGCCGAATCGTTCTTCAGTTCGCTGAAAAAAGAACGGATCAGAAAACGTATCTATAAAACCCGGGATCTGGCCCGGACGGATATCTTCGATTACATTGAAGTGTTCTACAACCGGGCCCGGCGTCACAGTCACCTTGGCGGCGTCAGCCCGGAGGCCTTCGGACAGGCCTCGTCGTGAGGACAGAATTTGTCTACTGCCGTGAAAAACTGATTTGGCGATATCAATACCAACAACTCTGATCGGGGTCGTCTCAGAAAACGGAAAATAAAGCACGCTAAGCCGGTTGCAGCGGCCGTAGCGGCCTGAACTTGCCCGCGCCGATCTTGGCGCTGCTGCGCCAGAGGTAATCGCCGGTCAGGTTGATGTGCTCCCAGCCGAGCGGCGACAGGTACTGCAACAGGCCGTCATCGACGGCTTGACCGTGGCCACGCAAGGCGTTCGCGGCCCGCTCCAGATAGACCGTGTTCCATAGCACGATGGCCGCCGTCACCAGGTTGAGGCCGCTGGCCCGGTAGCGCTGCTGCTCGAAGCTGCGGTCGCGGATTTCCCCCAGGCGGTTGAAGAACACGGCGCGGGCCAGCGCGTTGCGCGCCTCGCCTTTGTTCAGCCCGGCATGCACGCGGCGGCGCAGCTCGACGCTTTGCAGCCAGTCCAGGATGAACAGTGTGCGCTCGATGCGTCCCAGCTCACGCAGGGCGACGGCCAGGCCGTTCTGGCGCGGGTAGCTGCCAAGCTTCCTGAGCATCAGCGAGGCCGTCGCCGTGCCCTGCTTGATCGAGGTGGCCATCCGCAGGATTTCATCCCAATGGGCGCGGACGTGCTTGATGTTGAGCGTGCCGCCGATCATCGGTTTCAACGCCTCGTAGGTGGCATCGCCCTTCGGGATGTAGAGCTTGGTGTCGCCCAGGTCACGAATGCGCGGGGCGAAGCGGAAGCCCAGCAGGTGCATCAACGCGAAGACGTGGTCCGTGAACCCTGCCGTGTCGGTGTAGTGCTCCTCGATCCGCAGGTCGGATTCGTGATACAGCAGGCCGTCGAGCACGTAGGTCGAGTCGCGCACGCCGACGTTCACGACCTTGGTGTGGAACGGCGCGTACTGGTCGGAGATATGGGTGTAGAACGTCCGCCCTGGGCTGCTGCCGTATTTCGGATTGATGTGGCCGGTGCTCTCGGCCTTGCTGCCGGTGCGGAAGTTCTGGCCGTCCGACGATGACGTGGTGCCGTCGCCCCAATGCTCGGCGAAGGGATGTCGGAACTGCGCGTTGACCAGCTCGGCCAGTGCCGCCCCGTAGGTTTCGTCGCGGATGTGCCAGGCTTGCAGCCAGGCCAGCTTGGCGTAGGTCGTGCCGGGGCACGATTCCGCCATCTTGGTCAGGCCCAGGTTGATCGCGTCGGCGAGGATCGTGGTCAGCAACAGGTTTTTGTCCTTGGCCAGGTCGCCTGACTTCAGGTGGGCGAAGTGCCGGGTGAAGCCCGTCCATTCGTCTACCTCCAGCAGCAATTCGGTGATCTTGACGTGCGGTAGGATCATCGCCGTCTGGTCGATCAGGGCCTGTGCGGTATCGGGCACCGCCGCATCGAGCGGCGTGATCTTCAGGCCCGACTCCGTGATGATGGCGTCCGGCAGCTCGTTGGCCAGCGCCATGCGGTTGACGGTGGCGAGCTGCGTTTCCAGCAGCGTCAGCCGGTCATGCAGGTACTGGTCGCAATCGGTGGCCACGGCCAGCGGCAATTCGCTGGCCTGCTTGAGGCTGGCGAATTTCGCGGGCGGCACCAGGTAGTCCTCGAAGTCCTTGAACTGGCGCGAGCCTTGCACCCAGATGTCGCCGGAGCGCAGCGCGTTCTTCAGCTCCGACAGCGCGCACAGTTCGTAGTAGCGCCGGTCGATGCCGGTGTCGGTCATCACCAGCTTCTGCCAGCGCGGCTTGATGAACTCGGTCGGCGCGTCGGTGGGCACCTTGCGGGCGTTGTCGCTGTTCATGCTGCGCAGCACCTCGATGGCGTCGAGTACGTCCTTGGCGGCGGGCGCGGCCCGCAACTTGAGCACGTCGAGAAATTCCGGCGCGTAGCGGCGCAGCGTGGCGTAGCTCTCGCCGATGCGGTGCAGGAAATCGAAGTCCTCGGGTTGCGCGAGCCGCTGCGCTTCGGTGACGCTCTCGGCGAAAGCATCCCAGGACATGACGGCCTCGATGGCGGCGAACGGATCGCGGCCCGCTTGCTTGGCCTCGATCAGCGCCTGGCCGATGCGCCCGAACAGCCGCACCTTGGCATTGATCGCCTTGCCGGATGCCTGGAACTGCTGCTGATGCTTGTTCTTGGCGGCATTGAACAGCTTGCCCAGGATGCGGTCATGCAGGTCGATGATTTCGTCGGTGACGGTGGCCATGCCCTCGATGGCGAGCGCCACCAGGGTCGCGTAACGCCGCTGCGGCTCGAACTTCGCCAGGTCGGCGGGCGTCATCTGGCCGCCCTCGCGGGCGATCTTGAGCAGCCGGTTCTGGTGAACCAGCCGCTCGATGCCGGAGGGCAGGTCGAGCGCCTGCCACGCCTTGAGGCGTTCGATGTGTTCCAGCATGTGCCGCGAGTTCGGTTTGACCGGGGATTGCCGCAGCCAGGCCAGCCACGTCGTCTTGCCGTTGTCGCGGCGCTTGAGCAGATCGTCGAGGCGACGGCGATGCACGTCCGTCAGCGGCTCAGCCAAGGCGTCGTAGAGACGCCGGTTGGCGCGGGTAATCGCTTCGGCGCTCGCCCGCTCGACGGCGTTGAGGGCGGGCACAATGACCGACTGCCGCCGCAGGTGCTCGATCAAGGCTCTGGCCAGCACGATGCCCTTGTCGGTTTGCATGGCCAGCTCGGTCAGCAACTGGACAGCCTGCCGGTAGTGGCCAATCGTGAACGGCTGGAAGCCGAACACCGTTTGCAGCTCGACCAGGTGCTCGCGTCGGGTCTGCTCACGCTGCCCGTACTCGTCCCAGCTTTCGATGCCGACCTTGAGCTGGTTGGCGACCAGTCTCAGCAATGGCGGGAACGGTGGCTCATCAGCGCCAAGGATGACGCCGGGAAAGCGCAGGTAGCAGAGCTGCACCGCGAAGCCCAGCCGATTGGCCGGGCCGCGCCGCTGCCGGATGATGGAGAGGTCGCTTTCGCTGAACGTGTAGTGACGGATCAACTCATCCTTGGTGTCCGGCAACGCCAGCAGGCTTTCGCGCTCGGCGGCGGAGAGGATCGAACGGCGGGGCATGCGGTTTCCTTCTTCTTGAAAACGTAGGTTTGTGACAAGCCCGCCAAGGCAACCGGCGCGGCACGGGAATCAAGGCATTGCGATTCTCGAAAATAGTTCTTGAAATTCTATTCTTGATTGCATATCATCTCAACGAGTTTCGATAAGAAAGGATGCGCATGCGACCGTCTGTTGTGCTTGACATGAAGCGAAGCGCAGTGCGTGAAGCGGTAGGCCGCTTTCGCGCCGCGAACCCGCGCGTCTTCGGCTCGGTGCTGCATGGCACCGACCGGGATGGCAGCGACCTCGACCTGTTGGTCGATGCGCTGCCCGGTGCCACGTTGTTGGACTTGGGCGATTTGGAAGAAGAACTGAAATCGCTGCTCGGCGTTGACGTCGATCTGCTGACTCCCGGCGACCTGCCGCCGAAGTTCCGGGCCAAGGTGCTCGCGGAGGCGCAACCGATATGAGCGAGAACCGCCTGCCCGATTACCTCGACCACATTCAGCAGGCCGCAACCGATGCGCGCAGCTTCGTGGAAGGGATGGCCAAGGACGACTTCTTGGCCGACAAGCGCACCCAGCAGGCCGTCATCATGAGCCTGATCGTCATCGGCGAGGCGGCCACAAAGGTGATGGATGGCTACGTCGAGTTCACCCAGGCGCATGCCGACGTGCCGTGGCGCAGCATGCGCAATATGCGTAATCGCATGGCTCACGGCTATTTCGACATCAACCTCGATGTGGTGTGGGAGACGGTACAGGAATGGCTGCCGGCGTTGCTCCAGCAATTGCCCGCCGTGCGTCAGGATGCCGACGATGAAGACCGTAACGACAACTGTGAAAGAGGGATCTCCGATGACTGTTGAATCGAGAATATTTTCTGTAGCCGAGTATGTTCAGCCGTCCGAAGGCGAGCCTATTCGTTCCGTTGTGCTTGAAACCCGAGACTCAATTATCGTGGTTTGGCATGTCCATCCCGGGCAGGAAATTGCGGCTCACATTCATCCTCACGGCCAAGACACGTGGACTGTTTTGTCGGGAATGGCTGATTACTTTCAGGGCAATGGGATTGTTCGTGCCCTCAGGGAAGGTGAGATAGCCGTGGCAAGACCGGGCCAAGTGCACGGGGCGCGAAATACAGGTACCGAGCCATTTGTGTTAGTCTCGGTTGTGGCATCAGCCAATGCCGGTTTCGTATTGGCTGAGCGATAGAGCCCAATCTCTGGAGTTGGTCCAATGAGCGGTCGGGGAGATAGGTAACAGACATGCAGCGGACACGGCTGCTAAACCAGGTCGCAAACCTCCTTGCGTCGCAGCGTGCCGCAAGCGACGCGATCAATCGAATGGGGTCGGCATGAGACTGAACACCATCCAGTTCCCGACCGCGTAGCCGCCTGTCCTGCCGATCAGGTCTTGACCATCGACGCCTGGGATCAGTCCTGAATGTTCTTGGAGACCACTACGTTATGAGCCGCAGCCGCCGCAAAACACCCATCGTCGGGCACACGACCTGCGGCAGCGAGCGCGAGGACAAGAAGCTCTGGCATCAGCGCTGGCGCACCCGTGAGCGCACGGCGCTGACCAGCGCGTCGCCCGAAGCCCTGAGCGCCCATCTGCCCCTGCTGGAAAACCAGGCCAGCAGCGTCTGGTCGATGGGCAAGGATGGCCGCTCCTACTGGCCCGTCAAGCGCCAGGCCGCCACGGCGGATCGCATCGCCAATCACAAGGGACGCAACCCGCAAGAACGCGCCTCCCTGAAAAAGCGCCTGCTGCGCAAGTGGATGAGCAAATGAAGCTCTCCTTCCATCAGCACATTGCGCTGTTCTGGATGATCGGTGCTCCGGGCGTCTTCGCGCCCGTGATCGAGAACGCCAAGCGGCCCGATGCCGGCGCCGTCATGGCGTGGGGTGTCGCGATCGTGGCGGTGATGATCCTCTTCACCCCTTTGCTGCTGCGCTGTCCACCATTCCGGCGCTGGTATGGCCGGACGGATGCGCTGTCGGAGCGGCAGCGCCAGGCGCTTGCCGAGCGCGGCCTGCGCCGCTACTACCAGACCGCTTTCGATGACGGCTACGTGCCCCGCGTGATGCCCTACGTGTGGCGCATCATCTGGACGGTCGGCGGGTTGATGGCTGTGACCGCCGTACTGCCTACCAACACCGGACGGCCAGCCTTCGATGCCTTGGTGGTCTTCTCGACCTGGTATCCGATAGGCGTGATGCTGCTGGTTTTCGCGTCGAGGCCCCTTGGCCGGTTGATTCGCCAAAGAGCACAGGAGCGGCGGAAATGAGCACGTCAACCATCGAGGCGCTGGCCAGCGCCTGGGCAAGGATTGCCGAGGAAGCGGAATTCCCCGCTGACTACGAGGGGACTGCCACACCACAAGCGCATCGGGCTAGCGAAGCTATTCAGGAGCAGATTCGGGAGCGCATCGTCGCCACCAACGACATGCGGCTGTTCAGCCTGCTGCACCTGCTGGGTCAGGCGTCGCTGCGCATGGAGCAAGCGCTGTGGCCGGAGGATTACGAGCGGATGACGCGCGAGGTTGAGGAAGCCCTGCGGCAAGCCACCGACGCCAACGCCAGATCGTACACCCACGAAGAAGTGATGCAGGCGATGCAGGAACGCATCGACCGGGCGCGAGACAAGCCATGTTGATTGGCTATGCGCGCGTCTCGACGCAGGATCAGAACCTGGAGCTGCAACGCGAAGCCTTGAGCAAGGCCGGATGTAAAAAGGTCTTCGAGGACAAGGTGAGTGGCACGCGGGCAGACCGGCCTGGCTTGGCCAAGACGCTCGAAATGCTGCGCGAAGGCGATACTTTGGTCGTCTGGAAGCTCGACCGGCTGGGCCGGTCGGTCAAGCAACTGGTCGATCTGGTCGGCGATCTGCACAAGCACGGTGTCCAGTTCAGGAGCCTCACCGACTCCATCGACACCGGCACACCATCCGGGCGGTTCTTCTTCCACGTCATGGCGAGCCTTGCCGAAATGGAGCGCGAGCTGACCGTCGAGCGCACCCGCGCCGGGCTGGAAGTCGCCAGCAGCTCGGCCGCAAAGGCGGCCGCAAGCCGAAGATGACCGACAGCAAGATCGAGTCGGCCAAGAAGCTGCTGGCCAGCGGGGTGCCGCCCAAGGACGTGGCCAAGAACCTCGGCGTGTCCATTCCGACGCTGTACCGCTGGGTGCCAGCCTCCACGCACGCTTAGCGTGCTTTATTTTCCGTTTTCTGAGACGACCCCTGATCGTGCTCATGTGATTTACTCCCGTAACAAACGCAGACAGTAAAAGTATGGCACTGGCTGCATCAGGAAAGGGCGTCCATCACATCACTGTGCGTTGATAAAGGCGACGGTAGATATTCAATATTGTACATAAGTCAGTCCTAATTAATATATAAGCCACCCAAAGGTGGCTGAGGTAAGATTACTGCAGCTTCGCTGCCCTATGCCGCATTTTTGTTGTAACCGACGTGGGCAACCAGCAGGGCAGCGAGACTGCTCTAGAATTCGGGTCGGGAATAGGTGTCAGTCACAATTGTGGCGAAAATTCAGTACGTTGAATGTTTCCTTACAACACCGTTTTTTATCATTTAAGAAAGTCCTGTAGCTGCTTCGACCAATAGTAAGGAATGATTTTTTTTACGGTTACGCCATTAAAACGAGAGTCTTCCTTCCATTCACCGCCCTTGTTTTTGACAACAACAGCACCCTCCCCCCCTACTCCAATAAGGTCACCATTTTCGCACTCGGCATAAGAAGAAACTTCAGGCTCTAGGGAATGTTTTTTATCCTCAAATGCTGAGTTAAAGTTCTTATCGTTACTGTTAAACAATATGGATCCCGGGATAACGAATATGCGCCCATTCTTGTTTTTTACCAGCATCAGAGAGTACTTACTCATGTCTGGCGCATTATAAAACACTACTGGAGAAAGACCATCAAATTTAAAATTAACAAACCTCTCTTTTCCAGAGCATATTAACTCTAAAGGCAGAAGATAACATTTTTCCCCATTATCGATATAAACATCCAGTATCTTACCTCTGGTATCATCATCCAGTTTTTGATAGTTTTCAGTGAGTGATCCCGCCACGGAACTCCAGTTATCAGAAAATGTGTAAGCCTGAACAGAACCATTTTCATGAAGAACCAAGGGATAACCAAGATTGAGGACAAGAGCAGTTATTTTATCATTGAATTCATTGATAACTGAGATGTCAACCCCATCAAAAAACAATACTGAATCGCCACGGGTTTAACAGACACCTCAGAGTCATTTAAGATGGCTTAAAGAGAGGTGCCCATGAGCGGTAAGCGTTATCCCGAAGAGTTTAAAACTGAAGCAGTCAAACAGGTTGTTGATCGCGGTTATTCTGTTGCCAGCGTTGCAACACGTCTCGATATCACCACCCACAGCCTTTATGCCTGGATAAAGAAGTACGGTCCGGATTCTTCCACTCATAAAGAACAGTCAGATGCTCAGGCCGAGATCCGCCGTCTCCAGAAAGAGCTGAAACGGGTTACCGACGAACGGGACATATTAAAAAAAGCCGCGGCGTACTTCGCAAAGCTGTCCGACTGAGGTACGCCTTTATCCGTGACAACTCCTGTTGCTGGCCTGTTCGCCTGCTCTGTCGGGTGCTGGATGTTCATCCCAGTGGTTTTTACGCCTGGCTTCAGCAGCCGCATTCACAACGCCATCAGGCAGACCTGAGACTGACAGGACAGATTAAACAGTTCTGGCTGGAGTCGGGATGCGTCTATGGTTATCGCAAAATCCATCTGGATCTGCGTGACAGCGGGCAACAGTGCGGAGTAAACAGAGTCTGGAGACTGATGAAACGTGTCGGAATAAAGGCTCAGGTCGGATACCGAAGCCCGCGGGCACGTAAAGGCGAGGCCAGTATCGTGTCACCCAACAGGCTCCAGCGACAGTTCAATCCGGATGCTCCTGATGAGCGTTGGGTAACGGACATAACCTACATCAGGACCCACGAAGGCTGGCTGTATCTTGCCGTTGTTGTTGATCTGTTCTCACGCAAAATTATCGGCTGGTCCATGCAATCCCGGATGACAAAGGACATTGTCCTGAACGCACTGCTGATGGCTGTATGGCGGCGTAATCCCGAAAAACAGGTGCTGGTTCATTCGGATCAGGGCAGTCAGTACACAAGCCATGAGTGGCAGTCGTTCCTGAAATCACACGGCCTGGAGGGTAGCATGAGCCGTCGCGGTAACTGCCATGATAATGCGGTTGCAGAAAGTTTTTTCCAGTTGTTGAAACGTGAACGGATAAAGAAAAAGATCTACGGAACGCGGGAAGAAGCCCGCAGTGATATTTTTGATTACATCGAAATGTTTTATAACAGTAAGCGTCGGCATGGTTCTAGCGAACAGATGTCACCGACAGAATATGAAAACCAGTATTATCAACGGCTCGGAAGTGTCTAGATTATCCGTGGCGATTCAATACTCTGTTTTTTGAATCCAACATTAATCCGCCTTTTTTTAGTCCAAAGGGGACATTATTGAAGCTATATTCAATGGATTGTGCAATAAGCGTTCTTACCCTGAACTTATCATCTTTATCTTTTAGGGTGTTGTGTAGTCTCAGCAGGTATGACATTGCATACGCATGGCTACCCTGCTCTTCAAATGAGACATCACATTCGGGAAATGAAAATGACTTATACAAACCATGAGTGCATTTTACATGCTTGTAGCCATCCATATGACGAGCTTCATGAACGATCACCGTAGCTAACTGGGAAACGGGCATCCTTCCATTAATAATACACAGGCGGATAATTTTATCCGTTTTTTCAGGGTCGAGGACAACGCCTCCTTCATTGAATCCGCATAAACTGGAGCTTTCAGGCATGAGAATTATTTTTCTAACCTTTTCATTAATATAGGTAAAAAAATCAATACCCTTGCCATCGGGAGCGTTATTGATTTTTTGAATAGAAACGGTATTGATTTGTTCCAGAGCCAATATGGTTTTTTTAAACGCATCTTTATCGCATTTATCAGCTGCCGTGTATTTTTTCGTCTCCTTTCCCGTATCATCAATGGCCGTGATGTCGAACCGGGAAAGCATGGACTTTACCAGGCCTGGAGACAAACAAACGTCCTTCTCAACAGCATACGCGGTTGTACAAGGACAAAGCATAAGAAGTACGACAATAGATTTGAAAAATGACTTATCCAGACGCATGGAACCCCTTTTTATCGTTATGGTAGCGTTTAGCAACAAGCACTTAAAGCCTATCTTGATAGGACTTTATTCCAGACGATGAGACCACAGGTAAAATGCAACATAGCCTCGTAATTTTCGGTCTATTTTCCTATCTGGTCAGAACCTGGCGAAAGCGATTCATCCGCCTATGTGTCCTCTCGACGACCCAAGGGTGGGCTTTAACGTTTATGTTTTTTCTGGCGTTATAAATGCGTTTACGGTGCATACCTAGCGGATGATCGGTTTTGTGTGGGGGAATAAGCAGGGCCATTTTCTCCCAACGTTCATCGCTTCTCCGCCACTTGCTGCACCGTCACATTTTTACATTTAGAAATTATCAGTTCCGACATTATGACAATCACTTCTAGTGATAGTTAGACGGATTTATTATAAATAAGCTCAGTAACGAAGGCAAAAAAATGCCTCCCGTGCATTCCAGCACCCGACTAGGATGATCTGAGCGATAATCATTTTCCCAGAGTGACCATGTTTTTGTAAACAGGGTGGACAGGTAGGCGCACCGGCTTCATTCATTACGTCCGAATGGTGAAGGCGAGTCATGGGTATGCATTTGTTTTTGTAATTGTTCCTGGAGGAAAAGAATTAATCGCATATGGACGTATAAATGTAGCAGGGAGGACTGATTATTTGTCATACAAATTTGATTTGTAATACGCTAATCAGGCGGACTTATTTATCTCTTCATTTTTTATCGTGTTATTCCCGCGGGGAGCGTTTGTCGGTTATTTATCACTAGTCAGCAATAAGTTTTAATAAAACAGGGCTGGGATTTGCTGAAGGTGATTCTGACCCATCATTTCTTTGGGTGATACTGGCTCTGGTATTGATTGTGGCAGGCATTTTATACTGGATTATAAATAAAATTCATGTCAGAGCCTGACCAGCAGATAGTTGGCAACCCGGGCACTACGCCAACTGAAGAGTGTCTCGGTCGTGGATGCCACGAAATTATACATGTAAGTCAGTTGGGGGCTTGGAATATGCGGTAAACTCGCCTCGCTGATTTACCGCTGAACGCCATTCTGTGTGCTCTGCTGCGAGTAAATTATTTTGTGGTACCCAGTCGATACCGGTTGCGTCCCGAGGAATGAGAAACACTGACAGATGATAATCCGTGCTGCGTCAGAAGGTCTTTGACGTGGTCTTCGGTATAGACGCAATTCGGTCCGATGATCACTTCCTTAATGGCACTTAGATTTTCATAAGACGTCAGAAGCTTATGATACGTTGCGTTCTCATTGTATGCATTAACACGTTCATCCAGGGCATATTTATCATCTCTGCCTTTATCAAGCTCGACTATCACGCGTGTTTCACGTTCGTCCTGAAAGTATCGATCTTTATACAGCGCCGCGAGGCGACGTAGTCCCCGCACCATAAATGGGTATTTGAGCAGCGGGTTTTGATATTCCAAGCTATTGATCAAAGCGGACGCTCTTTCAAGGAACTCGTCTTTGTCGTAATTGAGCATAGTGTGGAACTACGGCTTATCCAGCCAGGTAAGACAACGCAGAACGGATATATTGAGAATTTTAACGGACGCTTTCGCGATGAGTGTCTGAATGAATACGGGTTCAGCGATATTCTTCATGCCCGGAAAACGATTAATGACTGGCGACAGGATTATAACGAGTGCCGTCCCCATTCATCGCTGGATTACCAGACACCAGCTTAATTCGCAACGGACTGGCGAAACAGGAAATATGAAGAAAAACCAACCGACATTACTAACTGAAGGTTGTATCTAATCACGGTGGCAGGTCACTGAAGGTATTGCAACTAAGTTAGCTATACTAATATCTAGAGGTAAAGTTTCTCATTATTTAAAAATAATGCATAATGTGGTGATCTTTTCTCCCAGCACCTGTAGAATGGGAAAAAAGTCATTTTAAGGAGATATGACAATGGCGAAAAATAGATACAGCATTAGTCTCATTCGTAATGAGAGGGAGTCAGATTATTTTGATTTTTGGGAAAAGGGTTTAAAGGTGAATAAATTGGGTGAAAGTTTGCACTCAGATCTAGTTGGGTTTGAAGTAATAGTTGAGGCTAGTAATCTGCAAGAAGCAATTTCTATTGTTAAAGAGAAACATCCTTGTTCAACTATAGTTGAACGTTACTCATCTAAAGTGGGATAGTATGAAATAATGATCAGTCGGTCTGGTAATTGAGATACGACTGTCTTCTTTGAGTTACTCGTCGGTTACTTGCTTTTCTGATGGCCGCCTAAATTTGTTCTGCGGTCGCAACTCCTGGGGAAACGGTAATAGTTTTCGGCTTGGTGTTGTTCACCGGTATTACAATCAGCCCCCCGTGTAAGCACACCCGTTTTTATTTGCACTGAGCTTCGGACCCCAATTTCGTCAAAAGTCGTCAGACTGTTTTTTATCCATACAAGAAAAGATGTAATCCGAGAAGCTTTTGAAAAAAAGAGAAAAAACAAAAAAAATTGAAAAAACAAAGCAAAAGACTGAAATTAAAAGAGCCAGATTTGGACGACGATATTAAAAATATAAAAACAATGGTTAACTTTCTGCTGAGTTATATGGAAAAAGGAGTTGATAAGAAAAATGGCTCGTGAGGGCTATTTTTCTTATCAACGTTTTATTTATTTCCTGCGCAAAACAACAATTCCTTCTGATTTTTTTGTGATCTTGTAATCCCCTCTAAGTTTCTTTAGAACACTTAGGCTTCTTACTGATACTGCCATTGATATAGCTGCTGTTGTGGCCGCTGTTCCCAGTACACCGAAAGCAGCTCCCGTTCCAGCCAAAGCCGATACTGCTGTTGCGGGGGCTGCGGCTCCGCCAGTACCAACAGTTGCGATTGCAGCATAGAAAGCAATGCCGATTGAGCCAAAGGCGATAACCCAAGCCACTGTTCCTGTTGCCTTTATTCTGACAGTCTTTCTTGCTAAGTCGCCTTCTATTGTTATGGTGCTCTCATTTTTTTCGATAGCACTGGCTAACTCTTTTTCTGTTTTAACATTCATTTTTTTTCTCCTTTTGAATTACTTGCATAGATAAAAAAACCTATAACAATCAATATTATAAATAAAGGAGGGAAAGCAATGCAGAGAGCTATGGCACCGAAAAATATAACAGCACCGATAATTATACCTATTATATTACCAATAAGAGGTAATATTAACTTGAAAACTATTATTGCTAATATAATTCCTGCTATTATTAGAAAAATCACAAATCACTCCATTGATACTTTTTTATATCGATATTCTTATATCTCTTTATGAGAGTCACTGCTGCGTTGTAAGAACAGTTCAGCTCAAATGTTATCTCATCGAGAAGAAAACCGTTAGAACGCATTGTGTAAGCTTTTAAGCGTCTTTCCTTAGCTCTTGACTCGTATTCTTCCCTATCTATGGCTGTGTATTTTTTAACCGTTGTAATGGAGATGTTGAATTTTTCTGCCAGTTGCTCTTGTGTTAATCCGTTTCTGCTAACTCTCATTTTCACCTCCTAAGAATCTGATCATATTTTCTATATTTTATTGTTTTTTATGGTTATTTTTCTTCTTTCCATCATTCACTCTTCCTCGATGAGCCTGAATGCTGAACGACTAAAATTTTTCCAAGTCCATTTTCCTATGCTTCTGGCCGTTGCTTTCACTTCTCCAAAAGGTAGTAAGTTCTTTGGATTGCATAACGTATTTAAATTAATGGCTTGGTTCTCTATTTCTCGCATCCAAGAATCAAAATTTGACGAACCTTAAACTCTAAAACGTGCCTATAAGCATACAAGCGCAGATCGTCAAAAAGATTAACATTTCGCCCAAGGCCATACTCCAGCCCTCTCTTTCCTTTTGGGTTAAATCTACATAGTGCGGACACCAGAAATATTAATCTGGTCCCCCAGTATGGCGGAGAATACCATCACCGCGCAATACAAATGGCGGTAAATTTCACCCGGCTCAGGACGGGATTTTGGCACGCGAAATAACTAAGTTCTGGAGGACTTTCAGAAGACCCTTGAGGGTTTAATGATCAATTTTTGCCTTAACGTACAATAATCTTTGATATCCAAACTGACCCGGATCTGCGCCTGTTGCTCGGGCGTGAATACAAGCGCAGAGGCCGCATGGAGCGGATTTAATTGCAAAACAGTGTATGTTGTAACTAAATTAATGAGTGTTTTTCTGGCATTCATCAGTGGTTTCCTAGCGTTCTTTCTGAATTGTTTGTGTGCGTACGGGCTCATCATGTTCGATGGCACGTCCACGTTCATTGCCGTTGGGCAGGAGAGTGACATCAACGCGTTTTTGCTCGACAAGCCCGACGGCGATCCGTTCTGCGGTCCGTGAAGTTCCTGGCTCTCTTTGGTTCGGTCAGGAAGCACTATCCCATCCGTGTTTATTGGTACCGCAGGTTCTGGACGAACGGCCGCCGAAATCCGGCTGAGCATCTCTTTATCAACGGTACCCGGCTACGGAGAGCGGGATGCCTGTGCGGGAATAACGGGGATATCGGGCACGGGTTCGGCAGGAATGATGATTGATTCCGGTTCCTGTGTTGCCTTTTTAAGTGCCTCTGCCTGTTGTCGTGCGCTCTCCTCTGCGGTCTGACGTCGCACTACCAGTTCCTCACTGGCACGCTCCACAGCCCCGTGTAGTGGTCAACTAAAACTGGCCACGGCTTTAGAGTTTTTCCAGTATCGGTTTTCCGATTCGTTTGGGGGTAACCCACCGTTATAGTCATGCGGCCTTAGCGAGCTGTAATACCCGACGATATAGTCTGTAATCGCATGAGCAGCTTCGCTAAAGTTTGTTTAACCAGTCACTGGCACCCACTCGTTTTTCAGACTTCTGAAGAAGCGTTCCATCGGGCTGTTGTCCCAACAGTTTCCTCGTCGGCTCATACTCT
Source organism: Phytobacter diazotrophicus (assembly GCF_052061655.1). NCBI lineage: Bacteria > Pseudomonadati > Pseudomonadota > Gammaproteobacteria > Enterobacterales > Enterobacteriaceae > Phytobacter > Phytobacter diazotrophicus. Next base: position 118,726 of record NZ_JBQGXD010000002.1, read on the forward strand.
GCCTGATCCGGCAACGCCACAGTAACTGCCGGAACTGCCTGCTTGTATAGTGGCTACCCTGCTCACTGTGGAACATCACTTCGGCTGGTTTACCGCGAGCTTCCCACGCCATTTCCAGCGCTTTGATGGTCAGCCTGCTGTCCGGCGAGAATGACAATCCCCAGCCCACCGGTTTCCTTGCGAACAGATCGAGAACAACTGCCAGGTAAGCCCAACGTTTACCTGTCCAGATATACGTCACATCGCCGCACCACACCTGGTTAGGTTCTGTCATTGCGAACTGTCGCTCAAGGTGATTCGGGATAACGATGTGTTCATGACCACCACGTTTATACCGGTGGGTAGGCTGCTGACAACTCACCAGCCCCAGCTCTTTCATGAGCCTGCCGGCAAGCCAGCGTCCCATTCTGAATCCTCTCAGGGTTGCCATAATCGCGATACTCTTGCGCCAGCAGAGCCATGGCTGATGTTATGCAGTTCCAGAACCTGACTACGTAACACAGCTCGCCTGCCATCTGGCTTTTCAGGGCTTTTTTCCCAGTATTTGTAGCTGCTTCGATGAATCCCGAACACGTGGCAGGGTGTGACCACAGGATACTGCGCTCTGAGTTTCCCGATTAACGAGAACTGTTCAGGGAGTCTGACATCAAGAGCGCGGTAGCTTTTTTTAATATATCGTTTTCCATTTCAATGCGTTGTAGCTTTTTCTTCAGCTCACGTATTTCAATTTGTTCCGGGGTTATAGGGGAGGCTTCAGGTATTTTTCCCTGTCGTTCATCCCGCAACTGCTTTACCCATCGCGTCATGGTAGAAAGGCCCACATCCATAGCACTGGCCGCAGCTGCAACGGTGTAGTTCTGATCAAGGACCAGTTGAGCGGATTAGCGTTTAAACTCTGCACTGAAATTTCTTTTTTTCATTGAGGCACCTGTAATGTTCTGAGGTGAGCATATCACCTCTGTTCAGGTGGCCAAATTCAGTAAACCACTTCAGTTCTCGGGGGAGACGTTTAACCTCATATACAAAAATGAGGTGGCAAACATCGTCATGCCCGGGGAGTCGGCAGATGACGCATCAGAGCTGAACGGAGCATTGAATGTCATGGGCGTGGTGATGGTTTTCTTTGTACTGTAAAAATACCAGGCGAGAGAACCAATCAGGACATTAGCGACGGTGCTCATCATTACCCAGCTGAGCAGGCCGATAAATACGTAGCGGAGAAGTTTATCCCGACTTCGCCTGAATTTTAATTTCACTTATTCACGCCCTCCAGTGCCGGAAACAGGAATCAGGCAGTGCCTTAAATGTGACTCTGAAAATAATGGCCGGGAGGTGCCAGTAACAAAAATTCAGTAACCAGTACAATCCCTGCCCTTTTTTCAGATACCTGATTAACCACCAGAGAAAACCCGAAACTATCCCCAGAGTGGTCGACATATTAAATGCGATACCTAACAAAGTCAGAGGGGCTATGACGATAAGTTCGTCGATGGGAAGACCAAAGAATCGGACTTGCTGATTGAGTGTTTCCGGGAAGTAGTATTTATTTTCCTCCCCGTCCATTGTTACCCGCAATACCGAAGCAAATGCGGGTAAAAATAACAACACCGAGGAAGCCGATGAAAACTGCGGGAGAGCGGGATTTGATATATAAAAACAAAGCCGCAATGATTTCACCGTAATAAAAATATTTTTACAGCGAAGAGCCGTGACCGAATGTGCCCGTCACGGTGGAGTCCTGTGTCGACAGTAAATCGGTTCCGGTTGCATATGCCGCATGTGCAACCATAAGTGAAACTAAAATTAACCCTCCATTACGAGCAAGATTTTTCAATTGAATATATTCACGGGCTTTGCGAAATACAGACGCTACCGCCCATCCCTTTCTGGTGCTAAGGGCACTACCGGCAGTGGCCATGCTTGATTCTCCGGATGTTTACAAAAGTTTTTTGCGTAAGTATTTGTTTACGATGGTATTAGCGTCTCATGGCTCTAAAAAAAACTGTGAGCACCATTAAACTTTTCAACATGATTAGGAATTATCCGAGTAACGGGAGAACATACCCTAAGCTATGCAGGTACACGTCCTGTGTAGTCAGGGATCTATAGCCATGAAAGTAAAAGAAAACATGTGGGAACGGCGCAGGACATCCAAAGAAGTTTCAGCCAGGGGATGCGGTGGAGTGGCGGCTGCGCGCGCCGAATAACTTGTTAATGGAATTGCGTGTTTGCGCAAGAGCAGGTGACAGGAGTGTTAATGACGAAATTATTGCAAGGCTTTTAATTTCCCTTAATTACCAGCCTCATATTACGGTTATCAGAACGGTGGAGGGGGAACGGTTAATTTCGATGACAGTTAAATTTGAGCACTGGCTGGATTTCATTCTGGGCCGCGAAAATGATTTCGTGATCGATAGCAGTGCGGGGAATAACGCTCATGAACAAGCCTGGATGTGGCGTGAAGGAGAGCGTGTGCTTATTCCGGGTAAAACATCGGGTTACAGTATGCGACTCCCCCAGAATCTGGCAGATGAAATCAGAACTATGGCGCGGATACATAAGCGCAGTCTAAATGATGAAATGCTTACCAGTTTGATGAATTCGCTGGGATATTTAACTGAACGTATACTGGATAACAATGAAGGCACACAGGCATTAAAAGTTTTAACGATGGCGTTTGAGTGGTATCTGAGAGAGAAAATTTCGGAAGCGAAGAAGGTGCCGCTTCCCTGGGAAAACCAGACTGATTTGGTGATCGATGGCTGGCATTGTTGTCAGCCATCTTTTTATTCTTCAGCATTGACGAAGTGCAACTTCTCAGCATTCGACTCTGCGGTGTTAATTGCCCCAATGGTCTGGCTCAGATAGACCTCAATTTTTTGCATTTCGTCAGGTCCTTTCATGGTGAGATACATTTCAGTGATGAGTGTTGCAATTATCATCATTCCCTAACGTGTCCCGCTGACCTTAGCAATCAGGTCTCTTCTGTAGCCTTCCAGGTCAAAAGAACTGCTCTCTTCTCGTGATTTATGCACCATGAGTCCCAGCTTAACCAGCTCATTAACCTGTGATGAATAACTTATATCTTCTCCTTTGGCACCCTTTTTGTCTTTCAATTTCGATTATGTTTTAAATTTCGCGATTGATTTTATCTTTGAAGTAGATATTCTTGCGGGGCATATATTTATCACCAAGTGTTTAGCAGTGCTGAATCCGGCACTGTCAGATATTAATCCATGTGTAAGTTCGCGGGGTTGTTGCGCTAATAATGTGTGTGGGTACAGCACTTGTCAATATGAGAATTGCTTTATACCGGTGTGTGCCAATAGCACTAAGGATGGTGTGTTAGTCCGGCACTATACCTACATAACCAATTGATATTTAAACAGTACACACCTTTAGGCCATGCAACAGTGCCGCTACCGGCACTAACAGGTGTGTGTACGTGGCACTGTTTGGTGGCCGTTAAAAGCACCGTAAGGTGTGTTATTTGACACACCTTTTTTCTCAAGTCTACCCAGCGACATAAATATCAAAGAATAACCACCTGAATCTAAAGAAAAAATCTGCAAGACGAAGTCTTGCGTGGGGTGTGAGGTTTTTACTGTTAGCAAAAAGCGGCTTTAAATAAGAGAGTTGGCTTACCTTTTAATATTTGAAATGTTGTCAAAAAGGCGTCTGGAAGCGCTCCCTGCGCGTTTGCAAGGAGAGTTCTTGATTTAAACGATTGCGAAGGGTATTTTTTAAATCGCCTCGCTTGGTCAATTACAGGCGCCCAGATCAATGAGGAATAAAATGAAATATCTACCACTCAGTTTTTTTGGCGCTGACGTTAACCGCTCAGGCCACGCCTGAATTATGTTTTGATGAAGCGGGGCGTGATTACCATGTTGATCCGATTTTGCTTATGCCAATATCCATTCAGGAGAGCAGGTTAAACCCGCGAGCCATAAACAGTACCAGTGCAGGTGGGACTGAAGATGTCTGTGCAATGCAGCTTAATAGCAATAATTTCAGCAAGCTAAAAAATTCAATATTACACGTGCAGATTTGTTTAATAATCCTTGCATCTGTGTTTACAGTGGCGCATGGGTTCTTGCAAAAAATTTTCAGGCATACGGCAGAAACTGGGACAGCGTAGGGATTTATAATGCAGGTCCAAGACCAGACCGTATGAAAGTAAGACGCGAATACGCGAGAATTATTAAAAGTATCTACACCGTTTTACTCGCGAGAAAAAACATACTGGAAAGGAAATCAGGCGTTCCCGGAAAAACATCACCTTTTGATGATAAAACCGATGCAACCACAAAAATATATGACATAAAAAAAACCGGGTAACCGGGTTTTCATTTTCTAGCTCTTGAGCTTTGCAAACTCTTCGACCATTTTCCACAACGCCTGATTTAGTTTTATATCGCCATCGATGCCGGTTACAGGCAGTGTGGTCGTATTTTTTCCTTTGGCCATTCTGCCAAATAAACCGCCCTTGATCAGGTTTTCCTGCACTGTATTGTAAGTTGTTAACGGCGCGGAACAAGATTTTTTTCCCGGCGTTACTGGCGCATCTTTACCCTCATACTTGATGTCGAGAGCAGTATTTGCAAGGAGTATTCTTTCGGCAGGCGATACCGTGATCCATTTCATCATCTCAATATTTTCAGTGATATTGTCGAATATCCCCAACACCTCATATGCTCCTTCGATGACCTGCCCGACAATATATCCTTTATGAGGCACATTAATCTCAACGAAAGATTTCCAGCAGACCAGCCCATTCGTGCAGACCTGCCGATACATACCGGGGATCATTTTATAACTGCTCGACCCATCGTGTAAGTTAAGCAAAAGAATCTCGGCACTTCTTTACCCGAAAAATTATCGCCCCGACGTAAACGCAACATATGTTTTGTATATTCCCGACGGTCCGGATTACGCACCCGAGACTGACTGGCGTAATAAGGCTGGAATTCCTCTTCACGCAGGTGATCCAGTAATGCAATGGTCGGAATATAGGTATATCTATCAGAGGGCGATTCTGGCGAATTGATGTTGGTGCGGTATAACGGCTGGATAAACGGATCATGGTTATCTCCTTTAAAAAGTTATTTAACGCCCAGACGACGGAACATATCGGCGATAATGTTTCGCCTTGGTATAAGAGGCTCCTGCTACCTTCAAATCTTCCAGAACGTTCCAGGCATAGCTCACCTCATCGCCGTACAAAGCGATAAGAGATGCTGTTTTAGGTCCAGGACAGAATTCCCCCATCTTCCTTGAAGATTCCTTTGTGGCGGTTTTGACGTTGACGTTTCGTGTGTGCATTCTTCATTTCTCCTCTGGCGATTGTTAATCCATCTTCCTGGTGAGTTCCCCTGCGGCAAAGGGCGAAGTAGCGACGGCGAACGGAAAAGACCAGGGCGCGCCTGCGCGTGCACTTCACCCTGGTGTTTTTCGGAAGAACGGTACTACGAACAGCCCTCCGCCGGGGAATCATCCGGGGTGATGGTCATCGCCGGACTGACAGGATGCACACACACGATCCGGCAACGTCACACCACCGGGTCGCCCTTAAAGAAAGCGCCGGCACCCATCGCCGGTGCGGTGAGAGCGGCGCGTCCCCCGGACGCAGCAAGCGCGCCCCGGACCTTCACCATCGGACACTAGCGAGCAGCCAGAAACCGCGCAGCGGGTTCGGCGGAGCTTAGCCGGCGGCCTGCCGCCGGGTTAGCGGAGTGTGGCCCTGACGACCCGGCCGGAACGGACGGGAAGCCGAAGGGGGCCAGTGTCGTGAAAGTGGTTTTTCTGTTTTTTGTGGTGCTCCGGCGTATGCTGGAATTGCGCAAAAAGCGCAACCGGAGGCGTTCTCATGTCAGAAAATGAAGACGAAGATGATGCTGAAGACGCGTTTTACGACGAGACGTGCAGGATAGTGGGCCAGTGCTGCCTGATGCTGGCCATCAACGATGCAGAAACCGACCGGGCGCAGCTGGTCTGCCAGCTGAAACGGCTTCACTGGGAAAATCATGCAACTGACTAGTGAATCCCACAGCGGGATACTGATGGCCATCGAGCAGCTGGAGACGGCGGAGATGTATGAGGAGAGGACGGGCAGGCGGCGGGAGTAAGCGGAAGCGCCGCAGGCGCATCCGCCCGTTCCCCCGTACCCCGGAGGGGAACAGCCGTTCCGGGTTTTGCGGTCGCGCCGGAAAGAAAAGGGGGCTGCAAGTCGGACAACTGACAGCCCCTTGTAAAGGCGCTTTCGGCAGAACTGACCCCTCGAGTTCTGAAAAGGCGGGGTTTCCCCCGCCTCCAGGTAGCTTACTTACCGGATTCGTAAGCCATGAAAGCCGCCACCTCCCTGTTCGTGTCCCTGTACCGGATTTCGCAGAGCGATTTACGGGTCAGGTAAGTGAATATCAACAGTGTGAGACACACTATTAACACGCACCAGAGCAGGGTACTTCGTGGCAGTTTCATAGCTGACTTCTCCTTGCCTTTCGGCAGGTAAGCGGCTAATCTGTTGGTGTCTAGTCATACAGATTAAGCCTCGGGTTAATTGAAAAAATTACTCGGGGCTTTCTGCTTTTTGCCACACAACATGGCAACAAACCACCTGAACATCATGAGGCAAAAAGCCTCAAGCGCCACCGCCATTATACCCCGGAAGCGGGTATTTTCACCAGGACTCTCCCCGATTTTCAGGCAGTTATCTGCGACTATTTTCCACTGAAATAGTCCGGCCTCGCCTCCAGTTCCCGCCCGATCAGTTCGTCAGCAAACAACGGCGCCAGCCTGTTGACCCTGCGTTCCAGATTACGCTTCCGTGTCGCGGCCTTACGCTCCGGGGACCAGCGTTTTATCTCCTCATCAGAAAGAAAATCGAGGCAGACTGCATAGCCACTGTTGAACGTGTGTGCCGCCAGTACCTCCGGCGGCGCAACGGCTCCCGCCGGGACGATCATCCTGATAAGTTCTTTTTCGCCGGGACAGGGCAAGATGCCGCAGGCTCCAGCGCACGGAATACATCCACTGCATCAGTGTCACCCTCGTCTCATATCACGGAGTTTATTGGGCAGACTGAGAGAATCCAGCCAGTGCTTCCGCCTCTGACCGGCCTGCCAGTGGTTCTTCCAGTTGTTCGATAATGGCCCACAGGGGTTGCCCGGAGTACAGGCAGTCATAGGGCAGACCGCTGAACCGACTGCTCCAGGACTGGACCATGTCGATCAGGTCATCGTCGCATAAAATGCCCTGTCGTTCCTGCCGCTGATACCACGCAACCAGTCCTGCGGGCGTGACAAATGCCGGCGCCGATTTCCGGCCTGCGCCACCTGAGTCTGATAACGCCGGCGTTTCTGGTGCTGGTATCTTTTTCCCGCTGTCGGCTGCGGCGCGATGCCGTCACATCGAAACGGCGATAATGCCGCTCACGCTTCCCGGGAATCTGACCTCCGGGAAATACATATCCACGGTCCACCCGGACAACGGCATCGGACAGATACATCCCCGCGCGTTTCAGAATCAGTCGGTCCAGGGTTTCAATGTATTTATCCTTGTCGTAGCCGTCCCGGCTACCAGGCGATAACCTGACGTGGCGCACATGACATCTTTCGCGGTGATCCGGCCTGGCCTGCTCCGCACGCAAGCGTCTCAGTAACGCCATCGCCCAGGAAAACGCCCCAGCCGTTTTCCTGCCATCAGGGAAGATTCAACGTCAATAATGGCAAGCTGTACGGCCTGCTGAAACGGATTAACAGCGACCAGGGAAGTGATTCGGGATCATGCCACCACCTCCGCATTCAGGAAGAATCCTGAACCGTGGCTGCGATACAGTTAAAGCGGTGACATCCCCGCCGCCTGAGAAAGCAGGTTCACAACCGTATCAGGCGCAAGGATCTCAGCCTAGCGGCAGAATGCGTACCCAGTGCGCCGCCACCGGACAGAAGAAACAGGGTCCAAGGCCTGGGAGCATCGGCCGGGACTGCACAGGCAGAGAAAATATTTGTCGTTTTTGTACGGCGCATAGCGCAGCTGCAGCGGGGAAGACACCACGAAACTCGCCACGGTATCAGGTCGGCCTCACAGGACGGAAAGCATGAAAAAACTGGCTTCCCTTGCAGTTCGGTGATTTTACCGAGCAGAAATTTACCGCCTTTTTAACGAAGAGCCGGGGAGGCTGACTACCGGGAAAACAGAAGATTTAGCATGATGAGGCAATTTATTAGTTTGCCCGTATAACAGAACACCCTGATGGATGGGATTCTTATTTTCTACCCAAAGCCCGGCGCTGACAGTTCCACACCCGGCATTATTGCTCAGCCATCAGGTAGTGGAATAGCGGTGAAAAACGGGAGCCAGATTTCAGACAATATGAATGACAGAGGTGTTATATGCCCGGACCGTATTACAAAGATTCAAAAACCTGGCATATAGAAAACGGAAAACCGGGGGACAAGCAGGCTGTTCTCAGTCTGTACAACTGCTGAGAGGTTAACCGGACTGTTTTTTCCTGATGGCCAGCAGACGATGTAGCGTCTTATGGGGATTGCAATGGCGAAGATGAGCACGTAGAATATATTGCATAGATGCCGCTTTTTGCTGAGTTTTCCCCCCACACAACCGTGTCGTCCAGTCTTTCGTACGGGTGTACCTGAGTGCAACCTGCTCAATGCACCGCTTCGCAAAGGGAAACATCAACATACAAAGCGCCGCCAGCAAGCACAGAATTCCTGACCAGCGCCGTCCGGGGTTCGCCCCACAGGGTGTACAGGGTTATCCCGAACATAATGAAACCCGGAAGTAAGCTGTGCAGAGCAGTATTTCAGCGTCATGTGTTCCCTTATGGGGCAGAGGTCGACTCCATTGTAAGTGAATTCATCTGCAGCACGTACAGATGCGTTTACAGATGAAGACAATTTCCTCCAGGTACAAAAAAGCGGGCCAAGCCCGCTTCATTGATTACGCGATTGTGGTCATAAATGCCCGCATAGCCTGGATGCATTGATGCCGACTGATTCTGTTCCGGCCAGTCATTGAAGAACCAGACAGGAGTATAACGCGTCAGATTCATCTGCAGCGTCAGAGTATTGCCGGTGTTCACCGTGGCCGCGGAATGCCCAGCAGGCTGAGCTGCAGAATGCTCATCCGCCGCCAGTGGATTGATATCAATGGTGGTGACCTAAGCCGTGTCCTCGCGGGATTCAGTCCGGCCTGCAGGTTACCCCCGCAAACGCAATGACCATGCCCCCTGCCCCGCTTGTCGGCTCCTGCAGACCGATAAAAAGGGTACTATTCCAACTTGTGCGAGCAAGTTGCCGGCGGCCAGCTACGCTAGCAAAGATGAAACATCATGCGGCGTGAAAACATGTCCCATCTCAATCCGGACCCAGCCCGAGTTTCCATGTACACCTCCCCCAAGAAATCCTGGCGCGCCTCAGACAACGCATTGACCATGAAGGAAAAAGAAGCGCACCAATCCGGCCGGTATTCCGCCGTTTTATAGCGGGCGGTAATCTGTCTGCAGCGCGCCCTACTTTCCGGGGTGTGAATACGGACCAGGTCGAGTTCGCTGGCTACCAGAGTGACAAAATCACGAAACACCCCTACAGCGTCGCAGATACGTCGCTGTCTGGCGGAATTCATTGATGGAAGGCCTGCCACGTTCCCCCCCCTGGAATTTATGCACAGGAGCCTGGCACGGCCGTGGGCAGTGCACGGGCGGCGGCCTTGCCCTTAGCCGGTACCGCTGGCGTGATGACCACATCCGGCGCATCGAAAAAATACAGCTGAGACATTACGCCCCCTCCCCTTGCAGCGTGCAGAAAAAACCGTTCATGGGCTGCAACAGCTGCAGCCACAGGATAGCCTGGCGACAATCCAAGACCTGCGATAATCCGGGTCCTGCATCCCAGAAGGCCACAATTTCTTCGCTGTCTGCCAGCGGGGTGAAAGTACTCCGGGAAACCTGCAGACCGGGCACAGTCATGATCCAGTCAAACAGGTCCAGTGATCCTGCTCTGTTGAAAGTGATGATTCTTTAGATTCTTTTGCTGCTGTGTTGACGTTTTTCTGTGACATGTTGGATTTCCTCCGGGTTAAGCTAATGTTTCTCTGAATTTCTTCGCCGCAGAAACAGGTACCCCACACGGAGACAGGCGGATGCAGGGAGAATGACAAAGCCGTACCCCGGAGCCTGGCGCAGGGACCCGGTTGCCGTCGTTCAGCTCTGCGGTCCTTGCAACTGACGGCCGTGTGGGACAGTCCTGTGCGGTGAAGAACGGGAGAGACATCAGTGCAGGGGAAAGAACAGGTCACGCAACGCGTGACGGGTGGAAGCGTGCCGGCACGACACAGTGAAAGCGACATCACCATAGGCCATTGTCAGCACATAAAAAAAACCCGCCGAAGCGGGTTCATGTGTCGAGAGCAAAGAATGGTTATGCAGAGCAACTCCTTCTTTTATTTCACAGTCAGTATCACCCCGCCGCAGATCAGCAGGGGCATACAACAGTTGCAGTATCATTTTTTAAACCGACACATCATCAAACATTACAAGCGGGGACGGTCGGCAGAAGCGCCGGCAAGAAGCATATTCCGCCCCACCGATTTCATGCGGGTTCGCAGCTGCTGTTCGGGGTACACCCGCCTTAAGGAACATGGTTGCAGCAACGCTTTTAACCCGGGAGGTGAATGTCATTTACATCCCCTTTTTAGACTGGCCAAACATCGCCTAGGCATTGTCGCGGGTCTCGTTATCAGACGAGCCGGTAACCTGTCTTTTGAATCGCGCATCCGGAATCAGTGTCGCTGCTGGCTTACGGTTAACCAGCCCCTTCATCTCTTCGGAAAATATAGCCTGCATCACCATCATCATTTCTTCGAAAGTGGTGTTTTCGTTCAGCAGCTCGGCCAGAATATTTGCCAACCGGGTATTTGGTTTACGCAGCGCAAAACCAGCCAGCATCGTGGCACGCCACAACAGCTTCGTTAGTACGCTGAGCGTGCATCTGAAAAGCTGCGCGGCGAGCGTCAGTTCTGCAGGCATATAGCCGTTTTTGTGAACACGTCACCGTTCGCGGCCAACGAACCCAATTACGGAAATGCTGGCCAGTGAAACGCTGATGATCCCCACACAGGACGCCAAGGACATCATAGCCGCAGCGGTGTGAAAGCACTGGATTGCATCTTGGTGAATGACCATCGATATGCAAAATGGGTTGCATGCTCAATGATTTCACTCCGACCGGGGTTTCGCAACTGAATATGTTCGATGATACTCAGCCCCGAAACAACAGTAATCAGCTGATGAAAGTCGTGGACGGGCTTTGCCGATTACGGTCTGGGGAAGTGTGGTTTGCGGGACGAGGCATTGCTCCTGAATGGCAAATGAAACGAGAAATGTTATCGTCAGCTTATACGACCCGTTGGAAGGAACTGCCTATTGCCTGCTTTTATGCATCACCAAAAATCTGAAAGGAATATACGTCGAACTTAAAGATTGCATAGCACGATATTTTAATGGTGTAAGCTATTACTATCTTTAAAAGAGTTAGATTAATTTTCAGATACCGCTCTTTATTTTCCATGACAACGTATTCATGTGTGATTTTATAAAAGATATAAGGACATGCATGCTGACAACTAACTTTCATCCCTGAATGGTGCATGCAGAACCTATGAATCCCATCTGAATCTCAGACAGAGGCAACACAGTATAGGGAGCGTGGTCCCAGCTGACATTCTGAGGATAACCGTCGGTATGTGGGACCCACGGTCCCAGTGATGTTCAGACGATAACCGTCGGTATGTGGGACCACGGTCCCAGTGATGTTCAGACGATGACAGCGGTATGTGGGACCATGGTCCCAGTGATGTTCAGACTATGACAGCCGTATGTGGAAGAATAGTCCCTGTTGATGTTCTCCTGATTTCCATGAAGCTGGTCAGGCATCACAGCACCGACTAGCTCAGTACAGCTGGAGTTTAGGATAATAGGATTAGGAAATTGATCCAGAAAATTATGGGCTATCAGGAACCTTGAGCCTCAAGTTCCTTCACAGGATGGCTTCAATCTTTAGATCAATGCACTCAGCAGGAAGCTGAGCCCTGTCAAGATTCAGAACGATTTTATGCCCCTTGTACAATGCCGTTGCACCTGGCGTGAACTTATGCCGAGAGCTCAGGTTCGCTCTAGATGTTGGAGACTTTTTAAGTACCGATGTCAAAAGAGTAATGACTCCTTCAGCTTCAAAGATTACACCGGCTTTCTTCTGCTCATGAAGACTGGCGGCCTGCTGCTTCAGTAACTCTTCTTTATCCTTAAAAGCTTTCTTAAATGGATCACCTGACCGTGGGGAGACTTCTCCGGGCAGGACAGAGCAACAATGTGCACCGGTAATCTGGCCGGCCAATTAATGCAGCGAGTAATCAATCCCTTACGCGAAATGTTCTTCAGCATCGGCAAGCGCAGAAATATTTCCAGCAAACTCATCGCGCAATCGGCTCTGCGTAAACGCTGACCACGTTCATAAGCAGTTGGCCCGGCCGAGAATCGTTACCTAGTCTGGACAATGCTGCCATCTGCTGATCGTCCAGTTCACCTACCAGAATACGATAATCATCTTCCGTCTAGAGGATAGCGGCTTTACGGCGACGGCTGCTCATCCGGAATTTCTATGACACCAGATACACGCCGGCCAAAAGCCGGTGTCTGCTGACCGGTCAGCAAAAAAGATGGGAGAAGATTATCCATATAATCTTCGGTAAGCAGTTCCTGAATCGCGCTGATTGCCTGACCATACGCGGGAAGGCAACTGTCCACAGAGTCTCCCGAAGTACCTCGAGGGTAAACTTTATTTCCCGGCCACATACCGGCAGAGAGATGGCATTACCGTCGGGCCATGGCGCCCACGCGAGCAATTAACGAATCCACCATAGGCGCCGTCGGCGCCGGTGATGAAGTATCCTCAGTCGATTGAGTATGTGTTCGGTATGTCTTGTAATTACAGGAGCACGCTTCATTATCTAATCTCCCAGCGTGGTTGAATCAGACGATCAAAAATCTCATTGCAAACAGGCTCCCAGATAGAGAGGGCGTTACGCCAAGTACCTGTTGAAGAACGTTGATCAATAGCCTGTTCAAAAACCGTTCTCATACGGATTTGACCTTTACCTACTTCATCCGTTTGCGGCGCACAACATTTTTAAGGACGATGCTTCCCCAGGCATCCCAAATTTGTTCTTCCATCCACGGGGACTGTGAGCCGTTATTATTACTGTATTTTGTAAGCAAAATACACGGACATCTGGCTCAAAGCCTTTAAGCATCCACGTTCTTAAGCAGGTCGCGAAGCATATCGAAAAACTGCAATGCTGTAGGTGTAGTCGAACAGCTCGGCAGGAGTAGGGACAATCAGTACATCTGCAGCGCATACAACATTTATTGTACCGATACCAAGGTTGGGGGCACTGTCCATAACTATCACGTCATAATCATGAGCGACAGTCCCAATGGCCAGACGGAGCATCAGGTGCGGATTAGCAGGTTACCGCCTCCGCCAAGTTTCCCCATCAGCTCGGTTTCAATGCTGGTGCAGTGCCAGACAGGACGGGACTATATCATAGGCCAGGCCAGCATGTGGGCTTTATAGCGTAGCTGGCATCAT